>VXLM01000093.1 GCA_009841605.1 Dehalococcoidia bacterium | reverse complement strand
GTAATGGGATAGGTAGAAAGTAGAAAGAAGAGGGTGGTGCATATGGCGCTACGGTCGGAGTGCGAGGATTTTAGATTCCTCACTTCGCTTCGCTGCGTTCGGAATGACAGGTGATGGAGTGTGCGTTCGGAATGACAGGTGATGGGGTGAGACGTGGGTCATCGTCGACGCCTTTAGATGCACGTAACGACAATAGTGGGGAGTCAAATTCTCAAATTGTGGCACTGTGTGGCATTTTGTGGCATTGTTCTCGTTATTGTAAAGTTCACGACTTCGCCAAATCACGTGGTGCAGGTCGAAACAGGGAAGCGCATGGACAAGGCTCTTCGAAGTTTTTCTTTGTTGTATCTGTGCCATTTTGCGCCACTGCTAAATCGTCCTGAGAGTGAGTGGTTAGTAGCCACATGTGTCTATGATGGTACATCCGTTCTTGATTGTCAAATCGGGGTTGGAGGGTGCTGGGTGCCAGGGGAATGGAGGGCGCACCGTCGGACGCGGGCAGGGCGGTACCGCTCAGCGGACCCTCCACCGCATGGTGCGGGTGGCGGCGCGGCCTACGTAGTTGGTCAGACGGTGAGGGTCGATGTCCGTGGGAACGAATCTTCCCAGCCTTCCGCTCCTGAAGACCCTGCTTCCGCCAACTATCCACCGCTTCAACCACAGCATCCAGAGCATCAGTCCGAGAGCGACCAGGGTTACGGCCCATATGATGTGGTAGCCCCAGCGAAACTCGGTGCCGGGCATGTACTCGAAGTTCATTCCGAAGATACCGGCGATCAGGCCGAGGGGCATGAAGATCGTCGCGACGATGGAGAGCACCTTCATGATCTCGTTCTGGCGATTGGAGACCGCAGATAGGTAGGTGGCCAGAGAGGTGTCGGCGCGTTCCCTGATCACGTCGTTGGCGGCTTGGACGCGCACGAGGTACTCGAAGAGGTCTCTGAAGTAGAGGTCGGCCCCCTCGCCTATGAGGTCGAACTCTCGCCGTCCCAATCGGCTCAATATCTCTCTTTGCGGCACCAAGGCCCTGCTGAGGCTGAGACTGGACCTCTTGAGGGTCATGACCGCCGTGAGAGCGGACTCGTCCGGATGAGCGAGGATACGGTCTTCAATTGCATCGGCCCTGTCGGACATCCTGTCCAGCGCGGGGGTGACAGCCTGAAGCAGCGCCTGGAAGTGCGAGTAGGCGAAGAACACCGAACCCTTCATCATTGGTCTGCCGTCGACTTCCACGAGCCTGCGAATTGCGTCGACGCTGGGCATGTAGACGTCGTGGGCGGTTACGACGTAGTTCGAGCCTATGAATATGGTGAGGTCGGCTGTTTGAAGGACATCCTCGTCGAGCGTGTAGTCGACGCTCTGGGCATTGATGAAAACATACCGTCCGAAGTCCTCGACACGAACAGTCTGTGGAGCTTGGTCCAATACGGCATCGACTGTTAGAGGATGGAACCCAAAGATGTTGAGCAAGAGGTCGCGATCACCGTCGTCAGGTTCTGTGAAATCCACCCAGAGAACGCCCGATTCCGATTCGAGAATCGACCGGATATGGCTGTCGTCCACATCACCGGCAAGGCGCCGGTCGGGACTGAGGTAGTACGCGGTGTATGCCATTGTCAGCCCTTGATGCCTATTACGGTCGCGTGAGCAGGCAGATCGCCCCAATTCCAACCGACCTTAGCAACCGATCTCGACGCTCGTTGCCAAGCGCACGGACGTCAGGCGGAATCATGGAATCTCCGTAGGACAATCGTAGTCGCCGTTCGTCGGCAAGGTCAAGGGACGGACTCCAGTAAGGGGAGGGGGTGAGAGTGGCAGACGCGCATGGTCCGGTTATCGCACATCGACCCGATGTGTCTTTTTGCGTATATGCCGATGGTGTAGAATAGGACGCGACGCGAAGGACGGATTTGTAGGAGTGTACGATTGGCAGAATATGACGTAGTGGTCGTTGGGAGCGGTGTCGGGGGGTACGTGGCCGCCATCAGGGCGGCGCAACTGGGAATGAACACAGCGGTAGTCGAGCGGTCGGAGCTCGGCGGGACGTGCCTCAACTGGGGGTGCATCCCGAGCAAGGCGCTCCTCCGCAACGCCGAGGTCGTCAGCCTTCTGAATCACGCGGACGAGTTCGGGATAGTCTTCGACAATATGCGGGTCGATTTCGGCAAGGCCATCGACCGCAGTCGACGAGTCGTCAAGCGGCTGACGGACGGCGTCTCGTTTCTCCTGAAGAAGAACAACGTGACCGTCTATGAGGGTTACGGCACCCTCAAGGACGCGAACACGGTCGAGGTCCAGAGAGCCGGTGAGACGCTCTCGGCCAAGAACATCATCATCGCCACGGGGGCGCGATTCCGCCAGCTTCCCAACCTGCCCATCGACGGCAGGGTCGTGATAACGAGCCGGGAGGCACTTGAAAGGCGAGAGGCCCCCAAACGGGCCGTCATCGTCGGAGCGGGAGCTACGGGCGCGGAGTTCGCCTACCTTTGGAGCAAGTACGGCACCGAGGTCACGCTGGTGGAACTGCTGCCTCGTCTCGTTCCGACCGAGGACGAGGAGGTTAGCAGCCAGCTTCAGCGGTCGTTCCGGCGGCAGGGCATCACTTCGATGGTGGGTTCGAGCGTCGACGAGGTGAAGGTGTCGGGGAGCATCGCAACGGTGACCGTCACGAACGAGAAGGGCACGTCCAACATCGAGTGCGACACCGTGCTTGTGGCCGTCGGATCGCAGGGCAACGTGGAAGGCATGGGGTTGGAAGCGGTCGGCGTCGAGGTCGAGCGCGGGTACATCTCCATAGACGAGATGATGCAGACGACGGTGCCGAACATCTACGCGATAGGCGACGTGACCGGCAAGATGCTGCTGGCGCACGTGGCTTCGGCGCAGGGCGTGACGGCAGTGGAGCACATGGCAGGGCTCGATCCGCAGCCGCTGGACTACGATTTCATCCCGAGAGCGACCTACTGCAGGCCGCAGGTGGGGAGCTTCGGACTCACTGAGGCTCAGGCCCAAGAGCGCGGGTATACCGTGAGGGTTGGGAAATTCCCCTTCATCGCGAGCGGAAAGGCGCTTGCGCTAGCGGAGTCGGAAGGATTCGTCAAGGTGGTGATCGACGATGAGATCGGTGACATCCTCGGCGGCCACATGATCGGCGCAGAGGTGACCGAGCTTCTCGGTGAGCTTGGGATGGCGCGGCTGCTGGAGAGCACGAGCAAGGAACTGGGCTGGCTGGTCCATCCGCATCCGACGCTGTCGGAGACGATCAAGGAGGCGGCACTGGCCGCGGACGGCGAGGCGGTACATATTTGAGGAAGGCCCTCCGGGACTGAGGCATCTAGACTAGGCAAAGAAAGAGTGTTTGCAGAGTCTGCAAAATCCGTTCATGGTGAGCTTGTCGAACCATGAATTGCCCTTCGACAGGCTCAGGGCGAACGGATGAGAACCAAGAGCATAAGCGTAATGAAACGGGCCGGAGCGGACTATGGCGCTGGCAACGACACTGGATAAGACGCAGGTGGCCGATTTCTATCGGCAGATGCAGACTATCCGCATTTTCGAAGAGCTGAGCCAGGTCAAGTACCAGGAACAGAAGATCAAGGGCTTCCTGCACCTGTACATCGGTCAGGAGGCGGTCGCGGTCGGCGCAATCTCGGCGCTGAGGCCGGACGACGACGTGATTACGAGCTATCGGGATCACGGCCACGCACTGGCGAAGGGTCTCGACCCCAACGCCGTGATGGCGGAGCTATATGGGAAGGCGACAGGAGTCAGCGGCGGCAAGGGCGGGTCGATGCACCTGTTCGACGTCTCGAAGAGGTTCTGGGGCGGGCACGCCATCGTAGCGGGTCAACTGCCCCTGGCGGTGGGACTGGCGCTCGCGATCAAGACGCGGGACGAGGACCGGATCGTCATGTGCTTCTTCGGCGACGGATCAGTGAACGAGGGCGAGTTCCACGAGTCGCTGAATCTCGCGGCGCTGTGGAATCTGCCAGTGGTGTTCTTCCTGGAGAACAACCTCTATGGCATGGGCACGCACATCGAGCGGGCGCGGGCAGGCGGCAAGGAGATATATGACGACATCGCGGCGTACAACATACCCGGCACGAACGTAGACGGCCAGGACGTACTTGCGGTACGGGAAGCATCCATAGAGGCCGTCAAGCGGGTCCGTTCAGGCAACGGGCCCGTTTTCGTTGAGGCGATGACGTACAGGTTCCGCGGTCACTCGGTGGCGGACGCTCAGGCGTACCGCTCGCGGGACGAGATCGGCGCGTGGAGAGAGAACAACGATCCTCTCGGCAACCTGCGAAATCTCGCGATGGCCGAGGGCATCATGGAGGAGTCGGACTTCGTGGAGATCGACCGGGAGGCGCGCGCTGTGGTCGACGAGGCGGTCGAGTTCGCTGAGAACAGCCCGGAACCGCCCGCGGAGGCGCTGTTCGACCACGTGTATGCGGACTAACGTATTTGTATAGAGACAACATCAATGGCTGAGCTCATCATAAGAGAGGCGATACGCAGGGGTCTGCAAGAGGCCTTGGAGGCGGACGACCGCGTCTTCCTGATGGGGGAAGACATAGGAGTGTACCAGGGGAGCTACGCTGTGACGCGCGGGTTCTTCGAGGAGTTCGGGCCGGAACGCATCCGCGACTGTCCGATAGCCGAGTCGGTGATTATCGGTTCGGCGACGGGCGCGGCGATGGCGGGGATGCGCCCCATCGTCGAGATGATGACCATCAACTTCATGCTCCTGGGCATCGACCAGGTGGTGAACCACGCGGCCAAGATGAGCTATATGTCGAACGGTCAGATCAAGGTGCCGCTGGTGATCCGCGCCGTCACGGGAGGGGGAGGCCGCCTCGGGGCTACGCACTCACAGAACTTCGAGGGTTGGTACGCCTCCGTGCCCGGATTGAAGGTATGCGTACCCTCCGACCCGTATGATGCGCTCGGACTGCTCCGCACGGCGATAGCGGACCCGAATCCGGTTATCTTCGCGGAGCACGGCCTGCTGTACGGCAAGAGGGGCGAGGTGCCGGACGAGCACTACACGGTGCCGATGGGCAAGGCGGCCGTAAGGCGAGAGGGGACGGATATCACGCTGGTTGCCTATGGACGGATGGTGTACACGTCGCTTGAGGCGGCCGACCGGCTGGCGGAGCGCGGCGTGGAGGCGGAGGTGATCGACCTGCGGACGCTGCAGCCGCTGGACACCGAAACGATCGTGCAGTCGGTCGAGAAGACGAACAGGGTGGTGATCGTGGAGGAGAACTGGCGGACGGGCGGGTTCTCCGCCGAGATAGCGAGCACCGTCCACGAGGCGGCGTTCGACTATCTGGACGGGCCGGTGGGCCGAGTCAACGGGCAGGATGTGCCGGCGCCCTACAACGCGACATTGGAAGACCTGCAAATACCCGACGCGGACCGCGTCATCGCGGAAATCGAAAAACTCTACAGTCTCTGAGGAGGCGTCTTTTGGCAACCAAAATGACCATGCCCCAAATGGGGTACGACATGCAGGAAGGGACACTCGTGCGCTGGCTGAAGTCGGTGGGCGACGAGGTGTCGCTGGGCGAGGCTGTGGCTGAGATCGAAACCGATAAGGCCGTGGTCGAGTTCGAGTCGACGGCAGAGGGTGTGCTCCTGGAACTGCTCGTGGAAGAGGGCACGACGGTGGCGGTTGGAGAGTCGATAGCCACGGTCGGCGCGGAGGGCGAGACGGTTGCGGCAGACGGAGACGACTCGGAGGAGGCGACTGAGGCGGAGCCCGTCGCTGAGGAAGAGCCCTCCGAGCCGGATGCGGAAGAAGCGCCCGAGGCTGAGGAGGATGAGTCTGAAGCAGACGCGATACCGCTTCCGGCGTCGCCGAGCGAGGTGCGAGCTTCTCCTATCGCTCGCAAGTTGGCGGCGGAGCGAGGGGTCGATCTGAATACCGTCGAGGGAACCGGTCCGGGCGGTCGGATACTCAGGTCGGACGTGCTGGCTGCGGAGCCCATGCCAGTTCCTGAAGCAGCACCGGAGGAAGAAGAACCTGCGGAGGCTCCCGAAGCTGTTGAAGAGCCTCCCATGCCGGAAGAGGAAGCTCCTGAAGCCGTCGAAGAGCAAGAGCCAGCCGAGGCCGTGGAAGAGGAATCTGCCATGGAGGCCCCGGAGGAGGTTGAAGAGCCGGTAGAACCTGAGCCTGAGCCGGAAGGTCAAGATGTGGGTCTCGTGCCGCTGACGCGCATGAGGCAGCAGATAGCGCGCACGACTGTTGGGAGCAAGACGACAATTCCGCACTTCTACGTCTCGACCGACATAGACATGACGGATGCCATGTCGCTGCGCAAGGAGATCAACGCGAGCCTGGAGGGTGACGCTCGGGTGAGCGTGAATGACCTGGTCATCAAGGCTTGTGTGCATACCATAAAGGGCTTCCCGAAGTTCAACTCGTCGTACACCGACGACGGGATCAGGATGCACGACTCGATCAACATCGGAATCGCGATTGCGGATGAGAACGGTCTCATCATGCCGGCGATTCTCGATTGTGGAGACAAGTCGCTGACGGAGATTTCCGCCGCGAGCAAGGACCTCGTGCAGCGGTCTCAGAGCGGGACGCTGCATGCGGAGGAGTACACGGGCGGGACGTTCAGCATCAGCAATATGGGCATGTTCGACGTGACGAGCTTCGTCGCGATCATCCAGCCGCCGCAGTCTGCGGTTCTGGCGATTGGCACGGTGCAGAAAAAGCCCGTCGTTCAGGGCGACAGCGTCGTCGTGCGGGAGATCATGTCGGCCACACTGTCGGTCGATCACCGGGTCTCGGACGGAGCCGAGGGCGCGCAGTTCATCGTGCAGCTGAAAGAGTATCTCGAGCACCCGCTCCGGCTGTTGGTGTAGGTCAGGCGTCCGGGTTATCTCGATGGATTTTCGCTTTCTCGGACTTTGGCGTAACTCGCCAAAGGGTCTGTCATTCCGAGTGCAGCGAGGAATCTCAGGCGTTATGTTGTCGTGTCATGGCGCTGGTTAACCCACAGGGCCTACGCTGCAAGCAAGGATTTTAGATTCCTCACTCCGCTTCGCTGCGTTCGGAATGACAGAATTAGTGTAGGAGATAGGAGCAGGACTATTCTCCTCGTCGGAGGACGCGGCCGGGTCTTGCTCCGGTGTGTGTGCCGTCCAGGATGACGGGTTTGCCGTTGACGAGGATGTGGGGCATACCGTCCGAGTAGCGGTGGGGGTCGTCGAAGGTGGCGTTGTCGATGACGGTGTTGGGATCGAAGACGACGATGTCGGCGGCGCAGCCCTCTTTGAGGAGACCCCTGTCCTTGAAGCCCATGCGCTCGGCGGGGAAGCCCGCGGCCTTGTAGATTGCCTCTTCAAGGGATAGCACTGCCGGCTGCTCGCGGACGTAGCGGCCGAGGATGCGGGGGTAGCATCCGTAGAAGCGGGGATGGGGCTTGTCGTCGCCGTAGATTCCTGTTGGCGAGACCGCGCTGCCGTCAGAGCCGAACATGGCGTAGGGCTGTGCCATGAAGTAGCGGATGTTGTCCTCGCGGCGGTTGACGGCGACGCAGCCCACGTTGTTGTCCTCCTCGTCGATGAGCTGCAGATAGACCTCCGCGGGATCGTCGTTTCGCTCCTCGGCGATACGCTCGACGGACTTGCCGACGATGTCGTGGTTCGCCTCGCTCTGCACGTGGCTGATGACTATGGTGTCCCACTCCCACGGCAGACCGCGAAACCAGCCTTTTCGCAGGTCGGCGACGGCCCGGCGGCGTGTGTCCGGGGTGCGAAGGCGCTCCAGCATCTTCTCTACTCCACCATCCTGCAGCCACTCAGGAACCATCTGGCTCAGATGCGTGCCGCCCGCGATGTAGGGGTACATGTCGTACGTGACGTCAAGGCCCCGTGACCTGGCGCGTTCGATAGGCTCGATCATTACCTCAGGGGTGTCGAAGACGCGGCTGTCGATGATCGCCATGTGGGAGTACTGCACGGGCACGCCCGCGGCCTCGCCGATTTCGATGGTCTCCTCCACCGCATTGACGTGGTTGTCCGCCCAGAGCCGGGCGTGGCTGGCGTAGAAGGCGCCCTCGTACGGGGCGATGGCGCGGGTGATCTCGATGAGTTCCTCGGTGGCGGCGTAGCTTCCTGGAGGGAGCGTGAGGCCGGTCGTGAAGCTGAAGGATCCCTGCTCGACGGACTCGGCGGCGAGACGACACATGACGGCAAGCTCGTCCGCCGTCGGTGCGCGATTGTCGAGTAGTCCAGCGGCGGCGCGCAGGGCGGTATGTCCGACCTGATTTGCGACGTTCAGGCTGATGCCGTCCGACTCCAGGAATTCGGCGTACCCATCGTGGTCGGTCCACGTCCATTCTACTTTCGATAGGTGAGACCGCGTTATCGCCGAAGGCCCGAGCGGGCCGACGGGGAAGGGGGAGTAGCTGCAGTTGCCGACGACCTCGGTGGTGACCCCTTGGTACACCTTGCTCTCGGCGTTCCGGTCGTCGATGAGCGTGCGGTCGGAGTGGGAATGCATGTCGATGAAGCCGGGAGCGACCACGTGGCCTGTGGCATCGATTGTGCGGGCTGTCTCCGCGCGGATAAGGTCGCCGATTGCCGCGATCACGCCGTCTGTGATTCCGATGTCGGCCTCGTAGCGGGCCTTGCCGCTTCCGTCGACGATTGTTCCGCCGGTGACTGTTGTCTCGAACGCCATGTGGGTTCCCCTGCTGTCGGTCTACGGCGGTATCTTACATCTTTACCACAAGGGTCGTTCGCAGCTACGAAGTGGCTTCAATTCGCCAGTGGAGTGATACGAGCTTGAGCTAACCTGCGCCATCCGACGGTTGGCACCTTGAGGTGCTCCATGGTAATCATGCTGTGTCAGGAGCGAATTACTGCCACCGGTTGCACGGGATTTCTTTAGCGAACGTCAGCCATTTCTGACCACCTGGAAGGATTGACAAGTCTATCCTGTTCGGCTCAAATGGGTACTCAACCGCTCCCTGATAGATAGGAACCACGCTAATGGTAGACGCATACACTCGGACGATGGGGAGATATGCGGTCTTTGCGGGACGAGTTAGCCGCTCGGTGTTCTGGATGTTCGTACTGGTTCAAGCCGCCATCCTGCTTGCTGCTCTCCTGCTCGCATTCGTAGTTCACTACGCATTCGCAATCTTCTCCGCCGTCTACATCGTGGCAACGCTAATCCCAACATTGGCCGCCATTGCAAGACGATTGCACGACATAGAGAAGAGCATAGGGTGGCTACTGATTGGCGTTGGCGTCGCCTCATTGGCTTTCGTGATCGCCTTTGCACATTTCGTGTTCGGTGACATGGCCCTGGGGATAGCCTTTTACGATGAGGGTCGCCTCGATGAGATTCCAGACGGTATTGTGAAGGATTCTATCCGCGAGACACTCTTGCGGGCCGGGTTACTGTCGTTCGGTATCGGCGCGGTAGTCGGAGCGATCGGTGGGACGCTGGTAATCAGGCTCGTGGCGCTTCTGGGTCAACCGGGCGACCCGGGAGAGAACAAATACGGCCTTGCGATATAGCCTGTGTCGCGAGGAACCACGTAGTCAGCGCATTGCTACATCACCGTTCCGGTGGGGTGTTGCACCATACAGCGCAACCGTACCTGAGAGATCCTCAGAGTCGCTTGGTACGGTATCGTGACGGGGCAGTTAGGCGAGATACATGAGGAGGCTTACCATTGGCAACGATCAGGATCGTCTCTTGGAACGTGAACGGGATCAGGGCGGCACATCGAAAGGGATTCATCGACTGGTTCGAGGAAGATCGGCCCGACATTCTGTGCGTACAGGAAACGAAGGCCCAAGAGGAGCAGTTTCCGGCAGACCTGCGGGGGATCGAGGGATATCACAAGTTCTACTCCTCGGCGGAGAAGAAGGGCTACAGCGGCGTCGCGCTGTACACCACGACCGAGCCGGTGGGTGTCGAGCCGGGATTCGGCATTGAGCGGTTCGACAGCGAGGGACGCACCCTGCAGGTGGACATGGGCGACTTCGTTCTGTTCAACGTGTACTTCCCGAACGGCAAGAGCTCGGACGAGCGACTCGCGTACAAGATGGACTTCTACGAGGCTTTCCTGGACCACATCGAGTCGATCAGGTCGCAGGGCAGGAATATCGTCGTGTGCGGCGACGTGAACACCGCGCACAAGCCCATCGATCTCGCTCGACCGAAGGCGAACGAGAAGATATCGGGTTTCCTGCCTATTGAGCGCGAGTGGATCGACAAGCTCGTGGAGTGCGGGTATGTGGACACCTTCAGGATGTTCAACGAGGAGCCGGACCAGTATTCGTGGTGGAACCAGCGCGCCAACTCTCGTGCCCGGAACGTCGGGTGGCGCATCGACTACTTCTTCGTAAACGAAGAGTTCCGCGATAGCGTCAAGTCGGCGGGCATCCATCAGGACGTGATGGGGTCGGACCACTGTCCCATCAGCCTGGAAGTGGAGATTGGGAGCTGACGAGTTTCCCATGCAGCACCGGACGCTCTATCGCGGAGACTGCCTCGACTGGATGCGGCGATGGCCCGATGAGTGCGTCGACCTGATCTACCTCGACCCACCGTTCAACAGCAGCGCCGGTTACGACATTCGTTCCGAGACCGGAACGGGCGGAACGTCCCGCGCACGGGCCTTCAACGATACGTGGAAATGGGACGCAGCGGCCACCGACCGGCTTCGCCGGATTCTGGAGGACGATGGACATCCTGCACGGAACGTCATCGTGGGGCTTCTCCACCAGCTTGGAGAGTCCGCCATGCTGGCTTATCTCACGTATATGACGGAGCGGCTAGCGGAGATGCGTCGCCTCTTGAAACGAACGGGCAGCATCTATCTCCACTGCGACCAGACGGCGAGCCACTACCTCAAGATCGTGATGGACGGGATATTCGGCGCGAGCAATTTTCGTAATGAAGTCGTATGGAGCTACCGGACGGGCGGGGTCAGCAAGCGGTACTGGCCGCGCAAGCACGACGTGCTGCTGTTCTACGTGAAGGCAGACGCTTACAAGCATCGCCCGCTGCAGGAGCGGGTGCTGTACGACAAGCCGTTCTTCAACGCGCAGTTCGACGAGGAAGGCAGGCCCTACGCCGACGTGTACGTCCGCGACGTTTGGGATGACATCAAGCCGATAATCAACGTGTCGAAGGAACGGCTAGGCTATCCGACGCAGAAGCCGGTAGCGTTGCTGGAGCGCATCATCGAGGCGTCGTCCAGTCCGGGCCATATGGTGCTTGACCCGTTCTGCGGCTGCGGGACGACCGTCGTTGCTGCGGAGAACTTGGGACGGCGGTGGGCGGGAATTGAGATATCCGGGTTTGCCATTGACCTCATCCAAGAACGTCGTCTGAAGGAGATGGGGATAACGGCTGCGATTGAGGGGATGCCTGTTGGCGTGGACGCAGAGAATGGGCGGTTGAAAACCCTGCCTTTACGGGACAACGATCAAACCGCATAGAATCGTCGTGTACAATCGGACAGGCTACAGTCACCTTTGACGAGGTCTTGGTCTGTCATGGACATCCTTTACAAATACGTCACTGCTCGGAGAGCCCTCACCTGTATCCCAGAAGTAGGAGACGGGACTCTCCGAGCTACTCAACCAGCAGCCCTAAACGACCCATTTGAATGTCACGTTAGGCCATTGTACGTCTTTAGGGATGAAGCAGAAGAGAATCGCAAGCTAGCGAAGATTCTCACCGATATCAACCAAAGCAAACCAATCACCGAAGATTATGTAGGCCGTGCTAGGGCAGAACACAGTAGTCTGTTCACGCGTGAATTGCTCACTGAGCAGCTTTCGACAAGGTTCGGAATCGTCTCGTTTACTACTCAACCTTGCCATCCCCTAATGTGGTCTCATTACACTATCGATGGTTCGGGCTTTGTCATAGGCTACGATGTTGCTGAACTCACTAAACTTACCGGCCCAAACGGTTGCTTGACGAACGTGGTATATGCAAATCAACCAGTTCCGATCATGGGACCGAAGGTCCTAGTTTTTCCAGAGTCGAATCTGCCGAAACTATTGTCAGTGAAGAGTGAACATTGGAACTACGAAGATGAATGGCGATTGATCGTAGAACTGAGTAGGACCATCGGCACAGGAGAAATGGGCCAACGCGGACAACCCATAAATCTGGTTCAGGTGCCGAATGAGGCTGTTGTATGTGTGTACTACACCGAGAGAACAGAACCAGAAGCAGTTAACTTGATCCAAGATCGCTTGGCAGACAAAAACAACCGATATCGAGCGGGGAAGCCGCGAAAGCTGGTTCTGTCCTCCTCCACGTACGGCTACGAAGAAGCTTCCGACGATTACGAATCCTAGACACTGTCAGGATATTCGTGATAAAGCCTTTTCCATCCCTTCAACGTGTTGAGCTCGACCCTGCGACCTTCCTGTCTGAACGCGGAGAGATATTCACCGTCTTCGATGAGCGAACGCAGGACTCCGGCAACGTATCCTATGGGGTTGAGCTCGACGCACGGCGCTATTTCGTGAAGACGGCAGGGCGACCGGACGACAACACTTCGTATCTTGATCACACCGGTAGAGTCTCCCTTCTGCGTAACGCGGTGAAACTGGCCGAGTCCTCGGATCACAGGGCGCTTCCTAATCTCCATCAAGTCGTGGAGTCTGATTGGGGACCGATGCTGATATACGATTGGGCCGAGGGAGAGTTGATAAGAAGCAGTATTGATCGAGTCAGGCGTCTCACGGTGAGCGAAGTCGGGCATCTGGTGACGGAGGTGTACGAGCTTCATCGAGAGCTGGCGAAGTTGGGTTGGATCGCCAATGACTTTTATGACGGGGCAATGATCTATGACTTTCGCAGTCATCGCGTTCATGTCATAGACCTCGACAGCTATAACAAGGGAAGTTTTACCAACCGCATGGGGCGAATGTTCGGCTCGTCGCGGTTCATGGCGCCCGAGGAGTTCGAGCTTGGCGCCACCATCGACGAGCGAACGACGGTGTTCACGATGGGCCGGACGGCGGCAGTGCTGATGTCGGATAACTCGTTGGAGAGGATCGCTTTCAAGGGTTCCGACGGACAGTACGAGGTCATGGTCAGGTCCTGCGTTGAGAACCCCGACGACAGGTTTCAGACGGTCGCTGATATGTATGTGGCATGGGTCGGGGTTCAGGACCATTAGGTGCAGCGATCAGGCGGCTCTCGACAGGGGGTGCCTAGTACCGGTTTCATGGGATTTCGGTAGCTTACTCAGGACACCCTCACCCTAGCCCTCTCCCACGACGGGAGAGGGGATACGACCCTCAATTCGATTGCTATTTCAAAATTGGAAGGATGCCAGCCGAAGAGTGGACGAACCCTTATGTAGACGGACTGACTTGCCCCCAGGCGTTTAACGGTTTCGGGCACGACTTTCGGCGACTCCGAGCGTATAATCTCCGCACTTTAGGGCTTAGTGAAGAAGGAGGCCCACTATGACAAAGCCGCGCATGATGTTCTTTCACGACGGACGCCATCCTCACATCTATATGTACGAGCCGCCGATGCAGAAGGAGGAATACGCCGCCGCCATCGACGAGCTTTCGGGCACGACGATTGACGCGGTGATGTTCTGTCTCGGAGAGGGACGAACAATGCTGCACGATACGCAGGTGGGAGAGCTTTGGGGGCACAACGTCGACAAGTGGCCTCACCTGATTTGGAGGCGGACGTACCAGAACGCCAAGGGGTTGATCGAGGAGGGGAACGACCCCTTACGGATCGTGTGCGACCGCGCGCATGAGAAGGGGATGCTGCTGTACCCGACTCTGCTCGTGCAGGTCGGGAGCGACGAGCGATGGGGGGATCGAGCGACATGGGTGCGATGCTCGGACTTTCGCTTCGAGAACAAGCATCTCGAAATCCAGGCGAAGGGGGGCGTCGACTCCAGCTTTCCGGGATTCGACGGGCTCGACTTCATGCACGATGAGGTCCGCGAGGAGCGGTTCGCCATCGTTGAAGAGGTTGTGACCAACTATCCGGTAGACGGCTTCGAGCTGCACATGGGGCAACTGCCGTACTACTTCCATCCCGACGAGGTGGACGCGGGCCGTCCCGTACTGACGGAGTGGATCGGCAGGGTCTATGACGCCGTCCATCGAAGCGGGCCTAATCGTGAGCTCGCGGTGCGCGTTCCAGCGAACCTCGATGAGTGCATGGCAGTCGGCATGGACGTTCGCGGCTGGATTGACGACGGGATCGTCGACGTGATCATCGGGGACGGAGCGGTTGGGGACACGATGAACCAACTCGCTGATTTCAGTGGGCTGGTGGAGGCCGCGAAAGGTACGGACTGTCGCGTTCATGCATCGCTGCAGCATCGCGTGGACTCGGACAGGGTGGGCGATGCGACGATCGAGATGATCCGCGCGGCGGCGGGCAACTACTGGGCGCAGGGAATCGAGGGAATATACATTTCCAGGGGGTGGTTCTACAACTACCCGTATGACGGCACGTTCTACGAGAAGATCAGGGAGATACCTCAGCCGGACGTGATGGCCCCGAAGGACAAGTATTACAGGGTGCCCACGCTCGGCGACGGGCCGAAGCCGGAGAGCGGGCCGGGCAGCGTGATGCAGCTGCCGGCGACTCTGGAGGTCGGGACGCCGACACCGATTGATTTCATCATCAATGACGACCTTCCTCGGTGGGACGCCGTCGGGCGGGTGTACGAGGTGCTGCTTCGCGTCCGAATAACGAATACGACCGAACTCGACCGTTTAGCCTTTGAACTGAACGGCGAAGTCTTGCCTGACAGCGCTTTGAGGATCATCAACCAGATGTTTTGGATGAACGGCCCCCGCCGGACTGCGCAGGGATACTGGTTCGTCTTCAAGCTGGACCGCGACTCCTGGCCGCGGCAGGGGGACAACACCCTGCAGATTACGTTGTTGGAGCGCGATCCGGACGTGACGCCTCCGGTCGTCGTCCAGGATGTCGAACTGGAGACGAAGTACCTGATGGGCAAGAACTTCCGTCGCGGATACGAAGACCCGGCTCTGGGGCAGTTCGAGGGGAGAATGGGGGGGAATTGGTAGGCGTGATCTTGGTAGTGACTAACAGGGGAACCTTCGCGAGTGCTTGGCGTAGATAGCCATGATAGGATTGGTCTACACAACCCTTTGGGCGGGAGTGATGCGATGAAACGAGCGTTTACAGCGAGCGTGTGCAAGGAAGGGGAGTGGTACGTAGCGCAAGCCCTGGAGACCGACGTAGCCAGTCAGGGCGAAACGTTTGACCAAGCACTTGATAACTTGCGTGAAGCGTTGGAGTTGCACTTCGAGCCTCCCGTTCCCACCGCTTCACCCCAGATCCGTCGCATCGAGGTAGAGGTTGCCGCCAGCTAGACCTCTGTCCTACCGGGAGGTCGTTCGCAAACTCCGAAGGGCCGGATTCGCTGAGGTCAGTCAAAAGGGTAGCCACGTCAAGTTCGCTAGGGCGACCGATGCCGGGGTGCTCTCGGTTATTGTGCCCCGCCATAGAGAAATAGCTGCAGGCACCCTACGTAGCATCACGCGACAGGCCGGAATAACCCTACGTGAGTTCGATGCGCTATAAGTGTGAGACAGTTGCTGTAATCCTCCAGCACTCGACAGCGCGGTATTAGTACGTTCCCCCTTGTGAAACACCCTAGCACTGGCTATACTCGGGGCCGCGTCCACACGGACAATTTCCATATACTTGCTTGCCAATTGGAGAACCAACATGACTGTTTCCTCTGATGCTCCGAAGGTTATCTTCACCGACGACGGCTGGATTCTGAGCGCCACCGAGCCGCCACTTACCGTTGAGAAACTGAAGGCGGAGGTGGTGGATAGTCACAACTGGCCGGGTGGGGCGCTGTGGTGGAGCATCGGGGATCACGAGGTGTACCACTACGAGACGGAGATCGGGGAGATCATCGGCGAGGCAATCGAGGGGTTGGATGAGGGTACGTACTCGTTCGTTCACTCCGGCACGCCGGGGGTGATCGGGAAGATCGCGGCCAACGTCAGGGCGTTGATGGATGAGTGTGGAGGGCCTGTCACGGCGCTGTCCAAGCTGTGCCGTGAGGCGGGGCTGCAGTTCTTCCCGCGCGTCAGGATGAGCAGTCACTACGAGATCGATCCGCGCAACCCCGCCTATGGACGGTTCCGGCGGGACAACCCCGAATTGCTCATCGGCAAGCCGGGCGAAGAGCTTGCCGTTGGAAGCCTGCCATGGGGGCAGAGAACGGGCCTGAACTACGCATTTCCCGAAGTGCGGGAGTACATGAGGCGGATCATCTTCGAGACGTTCGAGCGCTTTGACGTGGACGGCGTTGAGATGGACTACATGCGACATCCCGGCGTCTTTCGTTCCGATGAGGCGTACCAGAACCGGTACCTGATGACGGACCTGATCGAGACGGTGCACAACCGTCTGAAGGAGGTCGGGGCCGAGAGAGGTAGGGATTTGCAGCTTGCAGTCCGAGTTCCTCCGACGCTGGCCGATTCGGTGAGGATAGGCTTGGATGTTGAGAGTTGGATACGTGACGGATTGGTGGACATCGTGGCGGTAGGCGGAGGGTTCATACCGTTCGAGACGCCGATAAGGGAGTTTGTCGAGGCCGCTGAGGGTACGGGATGCCAGATATACGGCTGCATCGAGGCCACGCGACACATGGACGACGACGCCGTTCGTGCTCTGGCGGCACGGTGGCTGAGCCACGGCGCTACGGGAGTCTACCTGTACAATTTCTATACGATCTATCCTGAGTGGAATAAGAGGATAGCGGAGGAAGTCTCTGATCCCAGTCGCCTGGCGCGGCTGAACAAGCGGTACGAGTTGGACAGGGCGGGGCCGCTGTACCCCTCACGTGGTCACGGTGGGGCGTTCCGGTATGCGTCGCCCTCGACCACTCTACCTGTGACGCTGCGTTCCACCTCGGACGGCGCTGGCCCTGAATTCTCGATCGAGGTGACGGATGACCTCGATTCGGCAATTGCCGATGATGCACTGGAAGGGTGCAGTCTGACGCTGCGGTTTGAGGATATTTCGCCCGACGACGAGATCGAGGTCACGATCAACGGGGCGACGCTTGCTCGTCAGTCGGGGGGCAACGCGGCTGACGGCTGGACGCGAATGGGGATCACGGGCCATTTTTGGATGGCCTATCCGGGGTATCCTGAAGAGCGGCAGAACGAGGGGAAGAGCTTGACGTTCGAGGTGGCGTGTCCTCCCCTTCGGCAGGGCGACAATGCCATCGGGGTCAGTCTCGTCCCGTCAAGTGGGAATGCCGGCGGCGCGGTGACGCTCACCAACGTCGAGCTGGACGTAGCCTACAAGCAGTAGGCGGGCGGATTCTCTATCTCCACCACTCGTATTCGAGGCCGAGCGACCGGTCTTCGAGGGGGAGGTCTACCCTCTGTCCTCCGTTGGCGGACGAGACCTTGAGGGCTATCTCCACCTCGATAGCTACAGCGACTCTACGTCCGGAGTTCTTCGGCTCGTCGAGCTTTCCATCGAGGCAGTCCATAACGTCGGCGACGGAATAGGTCGTGCCGTAGGAGTCCGTTTGCGGACCGGGCCATGGCATGTCGACGCGCTTGACTCCGCCGACGGTGTCGATGTCCTGGGAGAGAGTCCACTCGCGCAGGTTGGCGTGGCCGTGGACCATCTCCCCGGCCGTGCCGCTGATGCGGAGCATGGGAGCGCCCTCACGGAAGTGGACGATCGTTCCGTCCTCGCAGACGAGCAGGCCCTGGCCTTTGAACTCGCTGCTGCCCGTTTCGAGGGGCGGCTTGTCTGCTGTGCCGACGACCCATGCGGGCGCGCTGTCGAGGAAGTAGGACCAGTTTTGGTGTTGCGCTCCGGGGCGGCCTGAAGTTTCCATCGAGACAACATCGCCTATCACGCCAGATTCGAGCAGTTCCCTGGCCTTGGCGAAGGACGGGTGAGTCGTGGAGATCGCGCCGCAGTTCAGGGGCACGCCTGCGTCTCTGCAGACGCCGACCATGAGGTCGGCTTCGGCGAGGGTGTGGCACATGGGCTTGTCAGTAACGACGGCCTTGGCGCCGTTCTCGACGGCCAGGCGGACGAGCTCTGGACGGCTTTTGGTATTCGTGGCTATCGCAACGATGTCGAGCTTCTCCTTCTCAAGCATCTCTGCGCCGTCCGTATATAGGGCGACGTCTCCGTAGCGGTCGCCGAAAGCCTGGAGGCGAGGCGGATCGCGGTCGCATCCTGCTACGAGGTCGATCTCGGGCCGGTCGTAGAGGGCCTCGGAGTAGGAGGACGGCGTGCCTTTTGGCAAATGCCGCTCGTGGAGATAGAACTGCCGGTGCACGTTGAGCTCCGGGGTCGGCCTGTCGATGCTGTCCGCGGTATCGATGCCCAGCCTGTATGGCAGTCGGCCGGCCATGTCATACAGCAGTCCCATCCATCCGAGTCCTATAACGCCCGCCCTGTACTTGGCCATTATTGAGTTCCTTTCCGAGTCGTTCGTCGCGGCATGATGATGAGTAGGGGCGATTCGCGAATCCCCCTTACTTAGCTTGAGAATTCGTAGGGGCCGAGGTCCTGGTCGACAAAGCCGCGGTGGAAGTTCTTGCCCATGAGGTACTTGATGTCCAGCTCGACATCCCGGACGCCCGCGTCCATCGTCAAGACCGTGTCACGGTGTTCGAGGGTGATTTCGAGCTCGTTTTCGCCCTGTTTGGGCCAGTGGTCGCTGTCGAGCTTGAAGATGAACCAATAGCCGAAGATGCGGTGCCTGGGGGACCGCAGGCGGTACATCTGGTTGATCGTCCGGCGCAGGCCGTCGGGGAGCGTCTTGCCATTCAACTTGAAAGTGACCTTGTCGATCTCGGAGACCGCGCTAAGCATGACTCGCAGGGCGACCTCGTGGACGCGCCCCATGTCTCCCCACTTGGGCAGATCGTCGGAGATGGTGAATGTGAAGGACTCAGGTTTACCGACTTCCAGCGTTCTTGGAAGCGGCGCGGAAGGTTCGGGCGTGCTGCGGCGGGGGCTCTCAGTCGGCATGATGTAGATCTTGTCACCGTAATCCATCACATCGGGGAAGGGGAGCTCACGGAGGATCTCGTAGAAGTCGGCAGTGTACGGCCAGCGTTCGTGCCAGTGTCCCATGTAGATACCGTCTACGCCCTGCCGCCAGTAGTTCGTAGCGGCGGCGCGAATCATCTCGATGGTGCCTGAGGCGAGGCGGTCGGAGTCGACGAGACTGTTGATGTTGGCGTACACGCGGACTCCCGAACCCTTTGCGGCTTCCACAACGGGGCGAAAATCAGCCATGGAATTCAGGAGGTAGGGGCTGGTTGTCTCGGCCACCACAAGGACATCGACGATACCCTGCTCGATCCATGCAGGTACGTCGAGACCTATTGAGAGGGCCTCATCGATGGAGTTAGGAACCTGGATGACCAATTCCCGTTCCTCGCCGCCGGCCTTGACGGCCGTGTGGACTCGCCGAATCCACTCCGTCATGATCTCGCGGCCCTCGTCGATTTCGTTCGGGTGGAAGTAGTACGGGTGGTGGACGAGGCTGAGCTCGAGGCCGTTGACGGGGTAGGAAAGAATCTCATCGATGAGCGCGAAACGCTCGTCGCGTATCTCCTGATGCTTGAAGTCGGCGCACTCGTAGCCGGGCCATTCGGGGTCGAGGTCGCCGGCGGCTCCGATGTCCCACTGCTTGTTCTCGAACCGGAACAGAGAACCCCTGGTGTTTAGGGTTTCCTCGCCGTAGCGTTCGCCGCTCGGCATCTGGACGAGGAGGACGGGGTATATGAGCTTACCCTTTTCGTGGGCGCGATCAATCGCAATTTGGAGAGGGTTGTGGCCCGCGTCGATGAGGGCCCTCGCGTTCTGATGCGTCCGACGCCATATGGCGTGAATCCAGCGATCCAGATGGTGGCCCCATAGCTCGCCTACCTTGGTGTCGTAGAGGACGGTGCGCCCGTCGCCGACGCCGAACATCAGGACGTCTATGGGAGTGCCCGCGATCTCATCGACCGCGTGCTGGTACTCCTCCTTCTGCATGGGAGGTTCGTACATGTATATGAGGGGATGTCTCCCGTCGTGGTAGAACATGATGCGCGGTGTGGACATTCGAGACCTCCCAGCGAAAGTGGTCGTGAATACGAAAATCGGGGCCCCAGATACGGGGCCCCGATAATCATACCATCGTTTCCTACGGTCGGCTCAGTTTAGTTTGAGCACGCCTGCCTGCCGCCCAGGTGGAAGGCCCAGCTGTTGCAGTACTGGGACCTGTTGCCCGGGTGGTTGTAGTTGTCCTGACCGTCGTCGAAGAAGTACGCCCAAGCGGTGTGGCCGTTGTGGTCCTGCGCGTGGGTGAACGGCACGCCTCTCATGTTGTTCCTGTTGAGCATGAGGCCGATGTGCGCGTTCGAGAAGGCGGACACGTGGATGGCCAGCAGGTTCTCCGCGTGGTTGCGGTACATCCCTTTGCCAAGCTCGACGCGGCGCGGGTCGAACGTGGAGTTGGCGAACCCTGCGATGGTGTCGTCGTGCAGGTTCTTGAACCATCCCGAGTGGTCTGCAGGGAAGGCGTCCGGAGGAGCCAGCGGCAGGAAGCTGGGATCGGAGCCGGGAGCCATGCCCTCGGCGCCCTGCGTGCGATAGTACTTGGCGATCAGCATCCCCGGGGCGAAGTAGACCTCGTGGAACGGGATGAAGTTCGTCCTGAAGCGCATCCACGGGTTCACAGTGTGGCGTGAAAGGTTCGTGTTGATGCTGCAGCACTCTTCAACCGCTCGGAACGGCTCCCACCAGCGACCCTGGATGTCGAGCTGAATGTCGATCCCGACCTCGGCCATCTGAGCCTTGAGCAGCTCACCAATTATGGGACGGCCGTGGGAAGGCGAGAAGATGAAGTTGATGCTTACGCGGTCGCCATTTGAGAAGGTGCGGAAGCCGGCGTCGTCACGGCCAGAGAGGCCGAGATCGTCGAGCATCATATTCGCCTTGTCGAGGTCCCGTTCCATGTAAAGCTGGGTAAGCTCGTCATCGCCGGGGTTGTAGGGCGTGTTCGGGTGAGGAACGCGGTTCTGGATCACGCCCAGCCCGAGCTGAGCCGTTTCGTTGATGGCGTTGCGGTCGAGCGCGTGAGACATAGCGATTCGGAACTCTTTGGTCCTGAGCAGCCGTCCGACCTCGGTGTTCACGTTGTACGTCTGGTTGACTTCAAAGCCAAGGTCGGCGCCGCCCAGGGCGGGCCAGCCGTAGATGCTGTAGTCTCCTCGCTCCATGTTCTCGACGTACAGCGGGAGCTCGTGGAGGACGTAGTTCGTGGTCCTGCCGTCAACCTCACCGTTCATCGCCCGGAACCGCACGGTAGCCTCATCACCCGGAAGGATGATCATGACGACCTGGTCGGTGTAGGGCAGCTGGTTGCCGGCGGGGTCTACGAACGGGAAGTAGTGGTTGCGCTCTGCGACCGCGAGCTCCCCGGGCTTGTACTCGACGAAGCAGTAGGGCGCCACACAGCCCGTCGAACCAATGTCCGCGAAGGGCTGAAGCTCGTAGCGAGCAAGCTGGGCGTTCTGGGAGGCGTGCATGACGTCTCTCCAGTCTTTCAGGCCCATGGAATCCGCGATGGCCTGGACCTTCGTCGGGTCGGTGTACTTGGGATGGATCTTCTTGAGGTTCGGGTGGCCGAACCAGCAGAAGCGGTTCCTCATGCAGAGGCTCTGCGTGAGGGTCTGCTCCATGAGGACCCAGTTAGGGGAGTCGAAGGCGATCTTGAAGTTAAGGTCGTCAACGACGCTGAACTGAGCCTGTTCCCCGGTGACAGGGTCGGTCATCTGCGCGGGAACGAACGGGTTGATTTCCTCGTTGAAGTTGTGGTCCTCGAAGGCGAACCGAACGTCTTCAACCGTCAGAGGAACACCGTCGTCCCACTTGAGGCCACGTCGCAGCGTATAGGTGTACTCACGACCGTCCTCGCTAGCCTCCCAGCTCTTGCCGGCGCCGGGACCGAAGTTGATCTCATCGGAGTCACGCTGTACGAACCCGAAGGCGATCCACTCGCCGGTGTAGGAGCGAATCTCGGTGATGCGGTACGCGCCGCCATACTCGCCGATGCCGTCAGGACCGAGCACGACGCTCACGTCCTCAGGAACAGGGAGTCGCTCGGCGAGCGGAGGCAGAGCGCCTTCCTTAACGAGCTGGGCGGACAGGGGGGACTCGAAGAAATTGGCCGGAGTCGGTCCGTCGTAAGCCGAGTGATAGAGCCAGGGGACTCCGTTCGTATGAGGTGCGGCCCGATAGGAGGAACTGCCTTTCGACGGGCAGTCAGTCACGCGATTGCCTCGAATGTAGCACGAGGCAGGCGTCTGAATATCCATGGCTATCTGCTCGACGCCCTTGATGGCCTCTTCCGCCTGCATCGCGGCAGTGTCCGCCGCCATAGCTGCGCCCTCCGCCGCCATGGCCGCATTGTCTGCCGCCATAGCCGCCGTCTCAGCCTGCTTTGCCGCCGCCTCGATGGCCGCGTTAGTGGCTACAAGGGCATTATCGACGATATTCTGCACGTCGGCGGCTGAAAGCTGGTCACCGACCGCGTTTGTTACGGCCGAGGCAACCAGGTCCTCGACGTCACCGCGCGTCAGCGAACCCGCCAGTCCGGCGGTCACCTGGGACTGCACGATGCGCTGGATCTCCGCGGCGCTCACGCCCTCGGGGACGGACTGCGCAACGGCCGAATTGATCAGGCCGGTGAGTTCACTCTGGTTGATCTCCGGCGCAGGGAGCGCGCGGATGGACTCGTCCACGATACTCTTCACGTCAGCCGCCGAAAGCTGGTTGCCGGAGGCGGAGCGAACGATTGACTCGACGTCCGCGCGGGTCAGTCCGGGTGACGCTTCGGGCATCGCGGCCATAGCCGCGGCGATCGAGTCGCCTACCATGCCCTGGATCTCCTCAACAGTCGCGCCCTGTGGCGCGCGCTGGAGAGCCTGGTCAATGATCGCCGCCACGTCCGGTGTTGGCGCTGCCGGTGCTGGCTCAGGGTCGTCAGACCCACAGGCAACCGCCGCTAAGGCGACGACGACCGTAGATGCCAACATCAACACTATAAGCCGATTGAATTTATGTAACACTTATCCTCTCCTCTCTTCTAATGAGCCTCTAGGCTGTTCCGCACTTGCCGAGCGGCGCAACCTACCGATTAACCTCACGGGGAGGCCGAGCGCAACTATAGTGGACGGCGTTGGGCATTGTCAAGGTTCGTCGATGCAGGTTCCAGTGACTTTACGAGGAACATCCTTCCTACCCAGTCCGTAGATCACGAGGCGCATTGAAAGTGCTGGGTCAGTCCTTGCGCTCCGGATTGTACCTTACCCATGCTCTAGTGGCACTTTGGGCCCTTGTATTAAGGTACCCTCATTGAAGCGACTTCGGATGTTGGCTGACGGAACTCGTGCAGGGGACTCGAAGACACGTGAGCTTACGGAACGTCGCGATTGAATAAGCCGTCGACCTCTGCGCGTGTCGGCATGGCGGTTTGGACGCCCCGCTTGGTGACGGCGAGAGCCCCGGCGGCGGCTCCATAGCGGACGGCTTCTTCCATACTCCGGCCTTCGCCCAATGCCACGGCGAGAGCGCCGCTGAACGCGTCGCCCGCCGAGATGGTGTCGACGACCTCGACCTCGTAGGCGGGTACGTATCCGCTCGCATTGCGTGAAGCCCAATAGACACCTTGCTCGGCCAACTTGACGATGGCAGTGCCGACGCCTTTCTCCAAGAGCAATTCGGCGGCCTTTTGGGCGGACGGAACGTCGTCGACTCGGATGCCGGTGTGGTATTCGGCCTCGGTCTGATTGGGAGTGATGATGTCGA
This sequence comes from Dehalococcoidia bacterium, assembly GCA_009841605.1. GTDB lineage: Bacteria > Chloroflexota > Dehalococcoidia > Lucifugimonadales > VXLM01 > VXLM01. The sequence continues at coordinate 17,398 of VXLM01000093.1, read as the reverse complement.
CGTGGCGGAATGCTTCGGGAGGGATGTCCGATGCAGGGGCCGGATCGAGCATCGTGGTGACGCCTCGCGATTGGGCAGCCCGCGCGGCGTCTACGGAGAGAGGGAATGGAAGTTCCATTTGCAAGAGGAGGACATCCGCGCCGTTCAACGCTTCCTCTACCGCCGCAAGCTGGTCTTCGTTGCACTGGAGGTTCGCGCCGTAGATCGCGAGAACGTGGTTCTGTCGCTCGGCGTTCAGGACGATCATTCCAACGCCTGATGGATGGTCGGGGTCTTCGGCCACGCCGGTCACGTCGATGCCGTCGTTCTTCAGGGCGTCCAGTAGTCGCGGGCCGAACATGTCCTTTCCCACACGTCCGACCATCTTGACGTTCGCTCCAAGGCGCGCGGCGGCGACGGCCTGGGTGGCGCCCTTGCCTCCGGGGGCTGTGTAGAAGCGTTCACCTCGAAGCGTCTCGCCCGGATTGGGCAGCCTCTCAGCAGTGCCGATCAGGGCCATATTCATGCCGCCTAGGGCGACAATGTTCGGGGCAGAGTTTTGGGCTTTCATGGGACGATCAAATGCCTTTGGATCTCCAGTCCGGGCGGGATTCTATCATGTGGACGTGTCGGAGCGTCCCTTGAAGGTACAGTGCCCGTTCTTGTGCGACGGCTGATAGAATGCGACACCGAAGCAGGGGTTAGGCGAGCATCGTCTGACGTAGACAGGAGTTGAATATGCTGAGTGAAGACCAGAAGCAGTTCTTTGATGCATTCGGATACCTCGTGCTGCGGGACGTATTCTCGGCTGAGGAGATGGCCACGATCAAGCGGGAATCGGACGAGATATTTGCGGAGGGATTGGGGAACAGGCTGCCGTCGGGACGGGCGGCGCTTCAGCCGTTCTTCGAGCGGCGGCCTTTCATGGCGGGACTCGCGGCGGACGACCGGATCTATTGCATCGGGGAAGACCTGCTGGGACCCGACTTTTTCTTGATTGGTACGGAGGGTAACCTTCATGCCGGAGATACGCTTTGGCACGGATCGGGGCTTTGGGACGAGACGGTCAAGTCCGTCAAGATTGCGTTCTATCCGGAGAGCCTGACGGCGGGCACTGGCAGCTTGCGCGTGGTGCCGGGTTCGCATCGCCGCAGTTCTCCCGACCTCTTGGAGCCGCTCAGACATGGCAGCAGCGACCCTGAGTCGAAACCCTTCGGACTTGAGCAGTCGGCTCTACCGAGCGTGGCGCTGGAACTGCAACAGGGCGACCTTGCCGTCTTCACCGAGCACATCCTGCATGCGGCGTTCGGCGGGCACGACGGGCGTCACCAACATGCGATCAACTTCATGGAGAACCCGACGACCGAGTCGAAGGAGAAGGACGTGAGGGACTTCTATGATGTGTCCAACTACTCGCTTCGCCCGTCGGAGTCCTACGTGAACAGCGACAATCCACGATTAAGGCGGATTGTCGCGAAGAATCTCGAATTGGGATTCGACATCATGAAGGGCGTGTAGGAAACAAAACGAGAAACGCCGGACCCTATGAGGGTGTCTCATAGGTCGCCGGAAACCGTTCGTGGTGAGCTTGTCGAACCATATGCAGCGACTCGACCCTTCGACAGGCTCAGGGCGAACGGAGTTCCTTTAGGACACCCCCTAAGCGTCCTGATAGGTGATCGTGATCTCGACGTTGGTGACGACGGGCTGGTTGCCGACATCGTCCGCCGCCGGCCTGCGTCGGATCTCGATCTTGTTGACTCCCTTACGCAGGGGCGGGCTGTCGATGTCGTAGTGGAGTCCGACCTCTCCCTCCAGCGTGGGCCACTTCCGTCCTCCGGGCATGTACGATTCGCGTCCCGTGCCCCATGCGAGGAGGTCGCCGTTGAGCAGGACGTCGACCTTGTCGTCCGGTGCAAAGTGTTCGATGCTGACTCCGAGCGTGCAGCGTCCGAGTTTTCCCTCGGCGCGAGCGGCCTCCACGTCGTCGGCGACATCGATGTTCACGACAGGCCCCCTGCCCGTGGATGTCTCGATGAGGGTGATGGGCATTTGTGCGGCGGGGACGGCGTTACGGAACGCCCCGCCGTGTCCGCCGTACTGAATCCTGTCCGCGTGGTCGGCCTCGTACCGCTTGGACATGGTCTTGAGCCTGGCGGGGTCAGCGAGTTCAGGAATTGTGCGTCGTATCCACGTCGGAGGGAGGGTGAAGTAGTTGTACAGGTAAATGCCGTCCGCTCCGGCTTCCCAGTAGCGATAGGAGGCGGCGCGCAGGGCGCTTTCGTCCACGAGTGGACGCAGTCCCTCAAGGCATCCGTATACCGCGCACCCGGTTCCACGCGCCTCCTCGACGAACTCGGCAATCGGCATCTCGAAGGGTATCCATCCCACACCCGCGATGACCGTGTCGACGAGACCGTCCGTCATCCATTTCGGCACGTCGAGTCCCATCCTCGCGGCATTGGCGAGCGTGGGCGCTACACGCACGGCAAGCTTGAGGTGGCGGCCCCGCTCCGCGCCAACCTCGTCGAGCCGTTTGCGGACACGCCTCACGAGGTCGGTCATCAGGTAGCGGTTCTGGTGGGCCTCCTCACGCCGGAAGACCCCGGGATGGCGGTTGAAGTCCATCTCCACGCCGTCCACGTCGAACCGCTCGAACATCTCGGTGATCATCGAGTAGGCGTAGTCGCGGACCTCGGGATAGGCATAGTCCTTGCCGGTGCGGATATCCCAGTCTATCGTGTCCTCCGGGATGTTCTCGCCCGGACGCCCGATGAGCAGGTGGGGGTTTTCCTGTCTGTACCGGCCGAACCCGGGGCGGACATTATCCGTGTAGGGGGGAGCGTAGTAGGCGTAGTGGCTGTTCATCCTGAAGCGGGGCAGGAACTCGATGCCGGCCTCACGACACAGCGACGAAATCACCGTAAGCGGTCCGCTCGTCGTCTCGGTCAGGTGTCTGAAGTTCAGGGCTTTTCGCCGTTCGAAGTCCGATAGCTCGGAGAGGTCGTACCCGTCGCCAATGATCTCGCCGATTTCGGTCTCGTGGTGGTAGACCTCGTGGTCGCCCACGGCCCACCACAGGGAAGCGGGCATCCCCTCAAACGGACGGATCATCTTCTCCCAGATGATTTCCGGCGTGATGGGAGGATCCTCGCTCATGATCCATGCGTCGTCGGTGAAGATGATGGGCTGGTTGGGGTATCGGTCTGTCATGAGTATATTCCTTGAATTCGGTTAGGTAGGGCCATGTCTGTGCTGCGGGCCATTGTAACGGAATTAGGTGCCCTTCGTCCTATTGACGAGATTACAAGGCAAGAACTAGGGTTGTGAGGCCCGTTCAATACCCCGAAGACCGCCAATATCCTCCCAATGGCCCGCATATTCTACGTGCACTGGAACGAGAGCGAGGCGTTGGAGCGCATTGCTCCGATGACCGAGGCCGGGCATGACGTGCGCGCGCATTGGAGCGCCGACAGTTCGCCGAGTCTTAAGGGCGAAGTTCCCGATGCGGTCGTCATCTCACTGGACAGGCTGCCGTCGCATGGTCGAGCCGTCGCGGAGTGGTTCCAGGAGGCCAAGAGTCGGCGGCACATCCCGATAGTCTTCGAGGGCGGCAAGCCGGACAAGGTTGCGGTTGCACGTGAGAAGTTCCCTGATGCCCGGTTTTGCGAGACGGGACAAGTCGCTGACATGCTCGAACGCCTTCTGACGGAAGTGCAGGAGTAGTGTGGTGCCAGAAGGCGTGTTCCTTGAGACGGATAGGCTCATCATCCGAAACTGGCGGGCGGACGACTGGCGGCTCATTCGCCCGATGTCTCTCGACCCTGAGGTGATGCAGTACATCGGGCACTACCAGCCGTGGTCGGAGGACGAGACGCGGCAGTTCGTATCCAACCGCATGAGCGACTACGAGCGGTACGGGTGGACGATGTGGCCGCTCGTCTTCAATAGGACGGGCGCGTTCGTCGGCTACTGCGGATTCCTGCGGCGAATGTATGGGGAGTACGAGGGCGAGATCGAGATAGGGTATGCACTGGCGAAGGACGCGTGGGGCAAGGGGCTTGCGGCGGAGGCGGGCGCGAGGATTCTCCAGTATGGATTTGAGTCTCTCGGTTTCGAGCGGGTTATTGCCAGCGCAAGGCCGGAGAATGCAAGGTCGATCCGCGTGATGGAGAAGATGGGTATGCACTCGATTGGCCTGTCGCTCAACGACAAGGGAAGGCCCGTCCCGCACTATGCTATCGAGAACCCGATGCGGTAAGGGTAGCTGCACCCTTTTGTTCCCGCTCACGATGGCAGCAATAACCCTTCAGGCTGCTCGAAAGTTTATTTGGACTGCGTTAGAATGGTATCCGGCCCTCGCGGGCGATCTCTTCCAAATGAAAGCAGGACTATGTTGAACGGCAAGTTTAAGGGAGTTGTAGTACCGTCGGTCACGCCCCTGACGCCAGACGAGCGAGTGGACACGGCATCGCTCCGGCGGCTGGTCAACTATCTCATCGACGAGGGGGCCCACGGGATATGGGCCGCGGGAACGACGGGCGAGTTCGCCGCACTGAGGGACGATCAGCGTATCCTCGCCATCGAGAAGACGGCTGAGGAGGTCAACGGTCGCGTTCCGGTAATAGGCAACGTTTCTGGAGCGGGCACCCAGGCGACCATCGACATGGCGCGGGCCCTGGCCGAGAGCGGCCTCGACGGCATTGCGGCCACACCGCCGTACTACTATCTCTATGACCAGGGGGAGATCGCCGACCACTTTCGCGCTATCAGCGACGCCGTGTCTCAACCTCTCTGGGTGTACAACATCCCAATCACGGTCAAACTCACTGTGGAGCCTGCCACGATAGCGGACTTGGCGGCGGAGGGAACCGTGGTGGGCGTGAAAGACTCTTCGGGTCAGGGTGAGGCTTTCGCCGAGCTCGTGGCGCGATGCCGGAGGAACGGGGCGGAGATGTATCGCTTTCTCGGGTCCGTCTATAGAACGACCATGACCAAATGCCTGGGAGCGCACGGCACTATCCCCGGCGGAGGGAACATCGCGGCGGGCGCTCTTTCTCGTGCATGGGAAGCAGGCGAGGCGGGAGACACGGAGAAGGCGAATGAGTATCTTGATAGGGCGCTTTCGGCCCAACGGGTGATGGGACTCGCAAAGGCGGGCGGGCGAAACGCCTCGACGTCTTCGGGTCTCAAGTCGAGTCTAAAGATCCTTGGGATCATCGACCACGACACGGTGTCGGCACCTATGCGCTCACTCACCGAAGAAGAGAAGGCGCAAATACCCGGAATTCTCCGTGAGGCCGGGTTGTTGACGTAGTCGTCGTCACCTTGCCTGCGTTGTCGTTGCAGTTCACCGTCCCGATAGTGGTATAATCAGTTCGGCGTGCCGAGCGGCCCGCCCGATTTGTTTATGAGAAGATGGAGAATACAGGAACTTGGCACACGTAACGCTCCGTGATGGAGAAGACGGCGATCAGCTTCTGAAGCGATTTCAGACCCAGATGCAGCGGTCTGGAATTCTTCGTGAGTTGCGGAACAGGCGGTTCTTCCGTTCGAAGGGGGAGCAGAAGCGACTCGATAAGTCCCGGAGCCTCCGCCGCATCCGCCGCCGCCGAAACCGCTAGCTCTACATGCCTCGTGGCATTTTGTAGATTCGTTCGTTCCGCTCCCTAATTTCATAACTAGGGTGCAACAGGCTTTAGGTATCTCTTAAAGACTTCGCGCCTTCACTTTAGTTACTCGTCTCTCTGCGGTATAACCGCAAGTACGCTACCGCGTTATTGCTGATACGATGCCACGCGTTCCTGTGTCGGTCTACTCCTGACGTTTGGGGTTGGAGAAGATCCCGACCAGAATTGTGAGCCGCCGACAAACCCTTCCAAATTATGGGAAGATATAGTTGGTAGTTTGTCAGAATTGGTCCGCGAGTCGATACTCGTCGATCCGTGTCGTCCCAAAAAAGGGTGGGACCGTGGGAACGGTTCCGGGAAAAGGGGGACTTCCGGTGCTCAGCCGTCGGCTTTTGCCGTTTGTCGTCTGGGGCGCAGTCGGCGTCTTTGGCGCGGCCTGTTGGGACAGCACGCCGCCCGATGTCCAGGTCGTCGAGAGTCCGACGACCCTGACCCCGGCGGCGCTGACTACAGAACCAACCCTGGACGTTCCAACGCCGACCCCCAGCCCCGCTCCACCCACCATGACGCCAATCGTCATCGTCCTCCCACCCTCGATCCAGACGGTGATTGTGCTCACTACTCCGACGCCGCAACCAACTCTCGTTTCCACGCCGACACCTACCGCGACGCCAACTCCAACACCCACGCCGACACCTACCGCGACGCCAACCCCGACACCACAGCCTTCGCCGATCAGTCAGGCATCGAGCCCGATACCTACCGCAGTAGTCACGTCCGCGCCAACCGCAGTGGAAGTGGAGAGCCCCACACCAGAGTCCGAAACGCCGACGCCTTCCCCAACCGAGACGCCGACACCCACGCCCACTCCCGTGTCGACACCCGCGACCTCAACGCCGACGCCAACTGCGACACCCAGTCCCACACCTACCCCACAAGGGATCACAACGCCGCCTCCGACCATCATACCCACCGCGACGCCGACGCCAACGTCCACACCACCCCCCACACCTACACCGACGGCAACACCTACACCGTCTCCAACGGCGACGGCGACACCTGAGCCTACCGGCACTCCGACACCGAGTGCTTTGACGGCTACGGAAATCTATTCCGTAGTTCGTCCCTCGGTCGTGCACATCGCCGTTTCGGAACCGGTGGGAATCGGGCCGGGGGTCGATCCACCGGGAGCCAATCTCGTTGGCACGGGCATCCTCCTGGACAGCAATGGCTATATATTGACCAGCAATCATCTGGTGGAGAAGGCGGAAACCATCATCGTGACGCTGCACGGCGGCCAGAGCTTCTTCGCCGAATTGATTGGCGGCGATGTCCAGACCGATACGGCGGTGATCAGGATTTCTTCGAATGGTGTGGACCTGCAGCCCGCGATTTTGGGCGACTCGTCCGAATTGGCCGTAGGCCAGACCGTGCTTGCAATTGGATACGCTTTCGCTCTTCCGGGGGCCCCGATCATTACGAACGGGATCATAAGCGCCACCGGAGTCTCGACGCCTGCAAGTCCTCAACTGACGATTGTCGACATGGTGCTTCACACGGCCCCGATCAACGAGGGCAACAGCGGCGGTCCCCTGTTGAACGATCAGGGCGAGGTGATTGGAATCAATACCGCCATCATCGTGGAGACACGCGGCATTGGCTTTGCCGTGAATGCCAACGACGCCTCTTACGTCGCGAATCAACTCATGGAATTTGGTGAGGTCCGTCGCGGCTCTTTGGGAATCACGCCGCTCAACGTCTCGGCAGAGCTGATCATACAGTTGGGAATCGCCTTGCCGCATGACGTGCGCGCGGGGGTGTTCCTCGCCGACGTTGTCGAAGAAGCTCCGGCATTCGAGGCGGGGATGCGGAGGGGTGATATCATCGTGGCCATCGATCAACAGCCCGTCACCAATTCCGGGGAACTGGCCCGCTACTTGTTCAGGCACGGTCCGGGCTCGCAGGCACAGATAACTTATTATCGTGGGGTTGAGCGACATACCGTCGAGCTCACGCTCGGAGAATGAATCCGGCAATCGACAGTCCAACGAGGAGGATTAGATGAGCGGAGACACCATTCAAGGCGCGGTGCACTGGTCAGGAGAGCACTGGATCAACTACTTGCGACGCCCCGGCGAGACTGAAGACACCGGGAGCTTCAGTCTCTACCACACCCGATACAGCAGCGCCGGAGAGGGAACGGTGGCGTTCGTGACCATACCGGACGCCGGTATCGACGCGGTCTACGCCGACAATGCCGAATTGGCGGAATGGACGATCGAGAACATGGTCCGCGGTCGAGGCAACCAGTTCGACCGTGAGATGCCGGTGGTCGAGGCGTGTTTGACGAGGGGAGGGGACGTGCGGACAAAGCCTTCGTGGACCGTCGAGGCCGATGGACAGAAAGTAGTGTCCGCCTGGACAGTTACCGATCCCGCTGTCATCCACTGGGGGCCGACGCCTTCAGGAACACCGAACATGCAAATCTTTTCGTTGCTGTACTTCACCTACGAGACCGAGCTAATCGCCGATGGCAAGACGGTTGATGGCGCTCCGTACACGCGCGATATCTGGCGGAACTCGATAGGCGGCGACCGGAGCTCGTGCGTCTTTGCGCTCGCGGAGACGACAATCAATCTGAGCCATCAGTAGCTCGACCCTTCCTCTGAAAATAGCCTCGGCCAACCTCGCTTGTAGAGGCGGATTTCAAACCCGCCCTTTCACTGCTAGAGCAATCACCAACCCTCGCTCCTGCGAAGAGCCTCTCCCGATTTGACAATGAAGAACGCATGTACCATATTATCCTTATGCGACTGTCCACGGACCACACTCGCGGCAGCTAGGAAATGGCGCAAAATGGCGTCAAATGGCACATATAAAACAAAGAAAAGCCTCGGAGACGCATGTTCATGCGCTTCCCCGTTTTACCCTGTGCCACGTGATCCGGCAAAGCCGTAAACTTTACAATAACGAGAAAAATGCAACAGAATGCAACACAGTGCAACAAATTTCCTTGCAGCCCCTCACCTCTCTCAAGCGCACCCGCATGGTCGGTCATGCCTCTGAAAATAACCCTTGGCCGATCTCACGTAGGGGGCGATTCGCGAATCGCTCCTACTACGCCGTTTGCATGATAGATGGTGTCGGTGACAACCGACATGAGCGATTGCCAGAATTGGGCAATTCGTCACATGGCCGGCAGTCGCCAGTCGGCGCCCTCGGTCAGGCGTAGGAACTCTTCGTGCAGACTGGGATTCGACGCGATGATGCCGTCGCTGTAGAGGGTGGCACGGTTGCCGTTGCGGTCGGTTATTACGCCGCCCGCCTCTTCGACGAGGAGGATGCCCGCAACCATGTCCCACGGCGAAAGACGGTGCTGGAAGTACATATCCGTTTTACCTGCCGCGGCGTACGAGATGCCGAGGGCGGACGAACCGATGCTCCGCACCGTTCCCATGTTCGGCCAGACCGCTTGGGCGAGCATGTCCAGTTCGTAGCGTGCGCCGACATCGCTGTAGGGAAGATCGAAACCGATGATGCAGTCTTTGATCTCGGTCTTCTTCGATACGTGAATGGGCTTCCCGTTCAGGTACGCGCCCCCGCCGCGTTGGGCCTCGAACAGGTCGTCGCGCTCGGGGTCGTAGTTCACCCCGACAAGGACCTCGCCGTCCAGCGCCAGTCCCACGACCGTGGAGTAGATTGGCAGTCCGACGGAGTAGTTTCGAGTCCCGTCCACCGGATCGACGATCCACGCATATCCTTCATCGGCGCGAACGTCGGACGCGCTCTCCTCTCCGACGAGGGTGTGGTCGGGGAATTCTTGTTGGATTAGGGCGAATATGAGGGCCTCAGCTTCAGTGTCAACGTCTGTGACGACGTCACCCGGACGCTTGAACCTGATGCCCTTTTCCCCCTCGAACCGCTCTTTCGCGAGCTTTCCGGCGAGTTTCGCCGCCTCCCGCGCCACTTCGAGGGTCGTCTTGCCGCTATTGCCGATTGGAATGCTCAAGGGGTCGTAACTCCGTAATTAGGTGATGTAAGGCCGTGGGTTCGTGAATGCGCCACCCCATTGGGGCCGGCTCATCGCTCATTGGAATCGGAAGACTTTCTCCGCGGTCTTGTGGAGAATCCATTCCTTGTCGGACTCGGTCAAGAAAGGGAGATGAGTGCGGACGAGTTCCACGGCGTTTGCGTAGCCACACTTGATCATCACACCGGGGAAGTCCGTTCCCCACATGAGCCGTTCGGGACCGTAGGCGTCATAGATGCGATGCGCGAGATCGAAGGTGTCGCGAAACGGGTACGGCTCGCTCGACTTGCCCTGCAGGTTGGAGAGCTTCACGTAGACGTTCGGGTATCTCGCAAGGCGCAAGGTTGCCTTGATCAGCGAGTCCTGCTGCTCCCGGTCTAGTGGTAGGCCGCCCAGGTGGTCGAGGAGGATGTTGACGCCGGGGAACATGGCCGCCATCGGTTCGACGCATGAGTGGTCCTTTGCCGATCCGAGAATTCCGAAAGCGACTCCCAGGTCTTGGGCGCGTTCCCAGAGGGGCCAACGATCCTTGCCGTGGAAGTCGTCGAGGTCATCTTCCCAGCCAAGTTCAAGCCGAAGCCCTGCGAAACAGTGTTCGCGGACCAGCTCTTCCAGCCGGTCGGGGCTGTCTGAAGCAGTAGGATCGACAAGCCCCAGCGCCGTGAATCGGTCGGGGAAACGCTCGATGCAGTGAGCAAGATATCGGTTGTCCCATGAGTAGACGCGGGGCTGTACGATGACCGCCTTGTCGACGCCTGCCTCGTCCATCAGGGGCAGGAGGTATTCCACGGATGCGGGCCGGGCGGGCTTGCCTCCGGCGACGTAGGGAAAGAGGCTCTCGTCGTCGGCATAGACGTGCAGGTGGGTGTCGATGATCACTGTGCTTGTTAGACCTGTGATCCTCGTGTCCGGTCAAGCGGCAGCGAGGATGGTTTCAACGATTGGGCATTGTATCTCATCGGGAGACGTTTATGGCTTGCACCGAGGGCAGTACTTCAAGGACTTCCTGCAAGGTCGGTTGGGCTTCGATGCTAGGGCCTCCGACCTTGAGGCCGGCGCACGCCACGCCCCATCGCGCTCCCTCGACGGCGTCCATCCCGTTGGCGATGCAGTGCAGCAGTCCGCCGACGAAGGTATCCCCGGCGCCGCTGGTGTGGAGCAGGCCCTTTGGGGCCACGCCAGGTATGCGGACTATCTCGCTGGGCGTTCCGACCCATGCGCCCTCCGCACCGCACTTCAGGCCGACTGTACCGACGCCGCGTTCGAGGAACCAGTCGATTACCTCGCGCTCGGAGTGGAGGTCGATCAACGCGGCAGGCTCATGAGGGAAGCTTGGGGTGATGATGTCGATGTAAGGCAGCAACTCGTCCATGGCGTCGCGGGCCTCGGCTATGGATTCCCATAGGTTGACGCGGAGATTGGTGTCGTAGGAGACGAGCACACTGGACTCGTGGGCGATTTTGACCGCCTTCATAACCGTCTCGCGGCAGCTACCTGAGATGCCCTGCGATATGCCGCTTACGTGTAGGATCTTTGCACTGGAGATATAGGCGGGATCGACGTCGTCGGGTGTCATGGTGCTCGCGGCGGCGCCCTTGCGGTAGACGACTTTCGATCCCTCGCCGACCGGTTCGGACGACGAAAACTCTACCGCGTTGAAGGCCCGCACCTGACGGGCGTGTGTCGTGTCGATGCCCCTCTTTCGCCACTCTTCCAGCAGGTAGTCTCCGAATGGGTCGTCGCTGATGCGGGTGATGTACCCGCAGGACGTGCCGAGGCGGTTCGCCATCGCCAGTACGTTATAGGTGTCGCCGGAGTGGACGAGTTCCCATTCCGCCTCGGAGTGAAGCATCTCGTAGGTGAAGAACTCGATGAAGCACTCGCCAATGGATACGATGTCGACCATGCCGCAATCCTACCAGAGAGGAACATACTGGGGTACACTCTTCCGCAAAGCGCAGGGCTTTTCAAAGTCCGTTCGTGGTGAGCCTGTCGAACCACAAATAGAACCTTCGACAAGCTCAGACCGAACGGACTAGACGAACCTTATTGCAACAGTGGGAAGGCCTTGCCGACAATGGATTCACACGGAGGCCGCTATGCCATATGGGACGGGTGACTTGACTTCTAACGCAGACAGCGTAGTGGTGCTGTTCAAGGGAGGGAGGCTTCAAACGTGGCATAGGCTCACAGACGCTCAGCGTGACGACTACAGCGCGCAGCACGTCGAGCTCATGCTGGGAGTCGCACACGAGCACGGCATGATGACCGTGGAGGGGTTTAGGCTCATGGAGCCCAAGCAGCCGTGGGAGCGCTTCTGGGTGCTCGAGTTCCCGACCTTGGAGGGAGCGGAGGCATGGATCGAGGCGGAGATGGCCCCGCCGTATGGCACGTATGGGTACTACGAGTACCATTTGGCACGCCGATTCGCGGAGGACTACTTCAATGAATGGGTGACCACTCCGCGCTCGGAGACTGAGCCGCTCGGTCCGGTTGACCCGCATAATCTGCCACCCCTCGATGTCGACCGTGACAGCTACGTCGTGTTGGAGTTTGCGCGAATGCTGCCAGAGGCGGTGCTCGCGTCAGAGGGGGAGCGAGGTGATGCCGAGCATCGTGAACTGATGAAGTCGGTCGCGCGAGAGCACGGACTGATCCGTCTCGATGCATTCCAACTCATGGCCCCGCAGCCCGACTGGCACCGCGCCTACGTGATCGAGCTTCCCACCATAGCAGCGGCAGAAGCGTGGATGGATGCGGAAATGGTTCCACCCCAGTCGGCCTACTCGAACAAGACTATGCACCTTTCCCGGCGTTGGTCTCCCCGGTTCTTCGCGGGGTGGCTGTCGGGGGCGGAATAGGTAGGTTGCAAGTCAGCATTCGCGCTTGATGGCCTCGTATGCAATCGCAAAGCCGCCCACGTCGTCCCAAGTTGCGGGTACCGAGTTGGTCTCTGTTATGGCGATGTCCACAGTCAATCGATTGGCGTCCAATAGCTGCTCGATAAATGCGCTAGGCTCGTTGGCGACGACGCTAGTCTTGTAAAAGCCCGATTCTGCGAAGTGCCAATAGTTCCAGAGATGTTCAGCAGGTTCGTTTTGGTCGAACTTGATCGTCACCGGATGGACTACGTCTCTGAAGTCCGAATGGATATTTGTATGTATGGCCGCGCGGAAACCCTTTTCACTGCAGGTGATTGAAAGTAGGACCTCCTGACCCGCGTGGTGGGTCAGTATGCTGGCACCCACGCCCTGAACGTCGATATTCCATTTGCCCAACTCATCTCCGCCTCCTCCACATGCAGTGAGGAGAAGCAACGGGACCAAGCCCCAATGTCTTATATGTACGATTCCTCGAATCATGGACTGAACCGGCAAAGGGATGCCCCTATCACATATCGACTTTCTTCCGTCCGGACAGGTACTCCTCCGGCTCCTTTTGAAAGGCGCGATTGCATCCCGGGCCGCAGAAGTAGTACGTGACGTCGTCGTGCGTGTAGATGCCTCCATGAGGGTTTTCCATGTTTACCTTCATCGCGCAAACAGGGTCGATGGCTATAGGAGGAGGCTTGCTGAACAGCGGTATTCTCATGACGCCTCTGTTGTGAGGAATGAGTCCTTCACCTTTGAACGCCTGAGTCGAAGCGAGTTCGCGATGACGCTGACGGAGCTTATGGCCATTGCCGCGGCCGCCAGTATTGGGTTCAGGAAGCCGAATTCGCCGAGCGCAGGAGTGAGCACTTCCGGCACGCCGTTGCCGGCGAAGACGGGGTACAGTACTCCCGCCGCGACGGGGATGAGCGCGACGTTGTAGGCGAAGGCCCAGAACAGGTTTTGCCTGACGGTTCTCATGGTCTTTCTGCTGACGGATATGGCCCGGGCCACGCCCATGAGGTCGCCTCGGATGAGGGTGATGTCCGCCGCCTCCATGGCGATATCGGTCCCGGTGGCGACGGCGATGCCTACGTCGGCCTGCGCGAGGGCGGGGGCGTCGTTGATGCCGTCGCCCACCATAGCCACGACCGCACCGTCACGCTGCAGGACCGCGACGTGGTCGGCCTTGTCCTTCGGCAGCACATTGGCGATTACCTTGTCTATGCCAAGCGAACGGGCGACTGCCTCCGCCGTCTGCTGACTGTCACCGGTGAGCATGACCACCTCGAGGCCCTGACGCTTCAGCGTGGCAACGGCTTTGCTTGCGCCTTCTTTGACAGTATCCGAGACCGCGATGACACCGACGACCTCTTCGTCAACGGCCACATAGGACACCGTTTTGCCGGAACGCGCCATCTCATCGCCGGCTTCGTCGAGCCCGTTCATTGATACCCCGTGATTCTCGACGAGTCTCAGATTACCCACGGAGACTTTTCGTCCGTCGATGCGTCCGACGATGCCCATGCCCGGCTGGGCCATGGCATCCTGCACGGGTGAATCCAGTGACAGGCCGCGCTGCTCCGCCGCCGTCACGATTGCTCTGCCAACGGGGTGCTCCGAAGACTTTTCGAGTGTACCCGCGAGTGTCAGAACCTGGTTCTCGGTAACGCCCCTCGTCACGATGCCGGTCACCTCTGGGACACCCTTTGTCAAGGTGCCGGTCTTGTCGAATACGACGACATCGGTCTTGTGTGCCCGCTCAAGTATCTCGGCGCTGCGGATCAACACGCCCAGTTCGGCAGCTTTTCCGGTGCCCACCATGATGGCCGTTGGGGTGGCGAGCCCCATCGCGCAGGGGCAGGCGATGATCAGCACGGCGACCGAGGCCACCATCGCGTAGACGTACGACGGGGAAGGCCCGACCGCCAGCCAGACAAGAAATACTACGACTGCAACGGCTATCACGGCCGGAACGAAATAGCTCGATACGGTATCGGCCAGCCTCTGAATCGGGGCCTTCGACCCCTGCGCCTCTTCGACCAGGCGGATGATTCGCGCCAGCACGGTGTCCTTGCCCACGCCGGTCGCCTGTATAGTGAGACTGCCGATGGTGTTGACCGTCGCGCCGTACACGTCGTCGTTCACGTTCTTTTCGACAGGCATACTTTCGCCAGTCAGTACCGATTCATCGACCCAGGAAATGCCGTCAGTCACCTTGCCGTCGATGGGGATGCGCTCTCCGGGAAGCACCCGGAGCAGATCGCCCACGACCACATCCTCGATGGAGACTTTTGCTTCCTCTCCGTTGCGAATGACCGTTGCCGTCTCAGGCCGGAGACTCATTAACCCTCTGATGGCTTCCGACGCTTTGCCCTTGGCCCGAGCTTCGAGAAATCTGCCTAGGAGGACGAGGCCGATGATCGCGGCGGACGTCTCGAAGAAGGTCGCCGCATCGTAGTGGGCGAATATCCATCTTTCATGGAGAATGGTTGCGACGGCGCTGTACCCGAAAGCGACCGAGGTGCCGACGGCGATGAGGGTATTCATGTTGCTGGTGCCGTGTTTGAGCGCTGCCCACGACCCGGCGTAAAACCGCTTTCCGGCCCAGAACTGCACGGGTGTCGCGAGGACGAACAGGAGGATGTCCAGACGGAACGGGAGGAGGTCACTCACCGTGGGGATTGCCATGAGCGCCATGATGAGTGCGGCAATGATGATGCTGAACGTCGCTTTCGTGCGAAGGTCGGCGACCTGTCGAGGGTTGCCCGAAATCTCCTCATCGCCTCCGACGCCTAGCACGGAGTATCCGGCGTCCTCGACGGCAGATCGAAGGTCTTCGATGCCCGCCACGCCAGCCGCATACTGGATGGTGGCGCGCTCAGTCGCGAGGTTCACGGCTGACGACTCGACGCCGTCTACCTCGCGCAATGCCTTTTCGACATGGCTGACGCACGCGGCGCATGTCATCCCGCCGATGTTCAGCGAGATGTTCCTGGTGTCGTCGAGCGCAGTGGATCGGTTCTCCGCATGAATCGCCATCGGGGGCTACCTCTTGTCAGCCAGGGAGTAGAGTTCCAGCAGCTCGCCGAGCACATCGTCTTCTCGTCCGGCCTTCATGCCCTCAATGACACAGCCGTGCAGATGGCCTTCCAGCAGCACGGACTCCAGCTTTTGAATCGCGCGCCGCACCGCGAAGGTCTGCTTGAGCACGTCGACGCAATAGGTGTCCTGCTCTATCATCCGTCGAACCCCGCCCAGGTGTCCCTCGATATACTTGAGTCGCTTCAGGGCGTTTTGCTTGGCGTCGGGGAGGTCTGAGGGGGAGTGAGTGTGGTGGTCGGTGTGCTCACGGTGTGGGATGGCTGTGTTCGTTGCCATGAGGCGTCCTCCGCTTTAAAACCCCCTAGCGGGGGGTATGGGTTAAATGTACGGCGTCGGAGAATCGAAGTCAACGAACCGGGGACACTACGGCGAATCCGGGCCGATCCGCATTTCCCCCATGATCGAGTCGGCGGAATAGACTCGGTACTGGGTCTGCTTTCCGGGAGAGACGTGGACGACCTCCCACGTGACCCTGCCCTCGGGAGTGATCTCCATGATCTTGAACGGACGCGGATCAGGGAGAAAACTGCTCCCGTAGAGGACGAGCGTGTTGTCGTTTGGCAGTCGCTCGACGCTGGAGCAGCAGACAGCAAAGAGTTGAGGGTTGTGCCGAAACTGCCAGACAGCGCGGGCGGTCTTGTTCATATGATCGAGTTCCAGTTCTAGTGGGCGAGAATACTGGCCGCCCTCCTCGTTAGGGCGGTCATTGCCGTTGTCGAAGAGAAGGATGTTGCCGTTGGCAAGCTGAGCGGCGGTGTGCTGTTCATAGAACCGGTCTTCCGGGTTCGGGAAGGTGAAATCACCGCCCGGCCCGCCGAGACGCCACTGCACTTTCTTGAAGTCGGACGATATCGAGACTACCTGATCGAGATGCCTCAGGCTGAGGATGAAGCTGCCGTCCGGGGCTATGGTGACGGAGTTGGCGTGACTCCAGTCCTGCACGGAGCGGTCTCGGTCGCAACCGCCCCAGAGGGGGAATCCCGGAAGCCGTCGGTCGGAGTCGGGTTCGGTCCTGTCTGACGGCGAGATGTGGTCGAAGATGTTCCAGACAATCTCGTTCTCGCCGGTCTCCTGGTCCCAGATTCCAATGGTGTCGCCCTCCTGCGGGTGCAGCGGTTCGCCGTAGCCCTCCCAGAGGATGTCACGGGAGAGATACATGATCCGTCCATCGGGGAGGACCTGCACCTCGTGGTGGATGGGACTGAACGGCGAGCACTCTCCGACAAGCTCGTCGACCTGTCTGCCCATCGCGTCGATCTCGACCAGACCGCTACTGGTCGTGCCACCCTGGTAGCCGGCAAGGTAAACGATGTTGCCGTTGGGCTTACGTACCATTCCGTCCGGCTGCTGTCCTTCGCCTTCGGATGCCTTGTAGTACCAGACGATATGTCCCTCGGCATCGAAAGCGGCCAGTCCGAAAAAGCCCTCCTGCCGGTAATCCATGAAGGTTAGAGGGCGTGTCGGTTGGCCACCGAAGATAGTAAAGCGACCGGCGGCGAGCACTTCAGGCAGGGGACCAGAGATAAACGATCCCGTAGGCCCTTCGGTGATGCCACCGGCGAGATCGGTGCCGAATACCTGATAGCTATATGTTGTGTCGGCCCTGAGGCGTGTCGCGTGGACGGTGTATTGGGTATCGTTCGACGGGACGGGACGGGAGCGGAAACGTCCGTGCTCGCCATTCTCGTACTCGACGTAGACGTAGCCGGGAGCATCGACTGTGCCGGTGATCCACGCGATGAGGGAGTTGTCGGGCTGAAAGTGGACCGAAGTGGTGAGGACCG
>VXLM01000092.1 GCA_009841605.1 Dehalococcoidia bacterium | reverse complement strand
CGCAGAGACCACAGAGGGTAAGGCGTGGATTCCCGCGTACGCGGAACGACGGTCGGGGTGGTGTTGGTGGTGAAGGGCGGGTTTGGAACCCGCCACTACGAAGTGGTGGTTGGGGGAACGGCACCCTTCGACAAGCTCAGGGCGAACGTTTGACTTTACTGGACAGACCCTTCGCAAACACCCTCTCAGTTCTCGTACCAGCCCGAACCGAAGAGCAGGCCGTCGTGTCTTACGATCCAGGTGTGCTTCATGCCGTCCTGGCCGGTGGTCGGGTTGGTGAAACTGTAGGTCACCCACTTGCCGTCCTCGGTGGCGCTTGCGAACTCGTCCCCGTAGTAGTAGCCGTTCACGTCGACGCGGTCTTCACGGGTTGTTCCGATGCGGTCCTTTCGGGTGGGGTGCGCGATCATCGCCTCGCTCTCGTCGATGATGAAAACGTACCACTGGCCGCTGACGCTGTCGGGGGAGTTGTAGTAGGTGACAGTGGCCTCTCGGCCCTCGGAGTCGTAGCGGTCTATGGCCTGCTGGACGAAGTCTCTGGTGAATCCCTCAGAGTCGGACTCTGAGCCGTCAATGTTGCTCAAGACTAAAGCTACGACTATCAAGACCGCCAGCAGGACGACTCCGACAGCGCCAATTCTCCTTAATGCCAATGTTGCAACCTCTCTTCATTTGCGTCCGATGAGGGCCTTCTCTCGCCTACACTGAAGCACCCTGCCCTTACATACAACGTAGGAATATACCAGCAAGATAGATGCGGCGATAGGACTCCGGCGATAGTACCTGTTCAGAGTTGGTGATGGGAACACGCCTCACCCTGTGGATACCCGCATACGCGGGAATGACGGTCGGGGTGGTGTTGGTCGTGAAGGGCGATTAGCGAATCGCCCCTACAGGAGGTTGGCCGGGGGCTATTTTAAGCGGAATCACTCATGAAGACCGAGTCTGCACACCGAGGGATGAAAAGTGGCTTGAACCGAGGACGGGCAACCACAAGGGTTGCCCCTACGGAAGGTTTGTCGGGGGTTACTTTTCGTACCAAGGACAGGGGACTTAGCCGTCGTCGCGGGGGGAGGGGTTTTGGAGGCCTGAGGTCAGGGAGATCGGGACGAGGCGTTCGAGCTCGTCGAGCGTCCATGCGCCGTCCTTGTGGATGGCCTTGACCGGGCTGCGCGGCGAGAAGAGGGCGGTGCCCCAGCCGTGCGTGCCGATGACCTGGCCGGTGATGGCGTCGGCGGCATCGGTGCAGAGGTAGGCGATCTTGGGGGCGTTGCTCTCCGGGACGAGCGCCTCATCGGGTTCGAGGGAGGCGACGAGGTCTGCTACGGGGTAGCTGCCGGGCCGGTTGGCCGCCTGCTCGCGCAGCCACTCGACGGCGCTTTCGGGTATCGACTCGACCATTCGGGTGCGTCCGCCGGGATAGACGGCGTTCACGGTTATTCCGTACTCCTGGAGCTCACTCGCGGCGGAGCGGGCCAGACCGACGATGCCCTCCTTGGCGGCGGAGTAGTTGGTCTGGCCGGGCGATCCCAGGGCGGAGATGGACGAGAAGAGGACGATGCGCCCGTGCCGTTGGTCGATCATGTGGGGGACGCTGTGTCGCACCATGTTGAACGAGCCGAGCAGGTGTACGCGGAGGACGGAGTCCCACTCCTCTTCGCTCATGTTGAATATCATGCGGTCGCGTAGGATGCCTGCTGCGTTGACGAGGATGTCGAGCCTGCCGAACTCCTCTATTGCCGTGCGGACGATCTGAGCGGCGGAACCGAACTCCGATACGGAATCGTAGCTTGCGACGGCCTGCCCGCCGTCCTCCTTGATCTCGCCAACGACGAGATCGGCGGGCGTGGCGGAGGACTCCGAACCGTCCACGCTGCCGCCGAGGTCGTTGACGACA
The DNA here is from genome assembly GCA_009841605.1 of Dehalococcoidia bacterium. Lineage (GTDB taxonomy): Bacteria > Chloroflexota > Dehalococcoidia > Lucifugimonadales > VXLM01 > VXLM01. The sequence goes on along the minus strand of VXLM01000092.1, from coordinate 2,382 downwards.
ACAGCGGCTCCCTCCTCGGCAAGGAGCCTGGCGACACCGCGTCCTATCCCGCGTCCCGCGCCGGTTACGATCGCAACTCTGCCTGACATTCGATTGCCCATTATTTGCAGTGCCTTACCGTCTCACCCCGAACGGGGAGACACTTGTACTTGAGGCCGGCCTTGTTCTCTTCCATCGCGGCTTTGACGTTAGCAACTGTCTCGGGTGGAATCCAAGTCGTCCAGACATCTTCGTGTTGCTTCAGGAACATCATGCCGGCGACGCTGGCCGACACGCCGACGCGACCACCTCTTATGCGGGAGGCGAGGTCGGACAGGACTTCCTCGTCGGCCTCGACTTTGCTCAGCAGGTCGAACACCGGCGGGGCGGTCTCCTTCAAGTCAGCCCGCACGCCTATACGAATATCGGAAGTGTCGCCGAATAGAGAGCCGACGTCCAGCACCTCGCCGGACCCCAGCAAGGTCTTGAACTGCTGGGACGATGCCGTGGGGGACGCCTCAAGCACCACGTCCACGTCGCCGGACTGAAGGGCCGACGGGTAGTCGCTCTCGCCGACCTCGACCAGTTCCATCTCATACACCATGCCGTGCACGATGATGTAGCCAACGATGAAGTTTTCCATTTGAACGGAGGGGTCATCCCACTGCGCGAAAGCGACCTTTCCGTTGTAGTCGAAGCCGAAAAGGTCCGCGGGTTCTGCTGTAGCCTCAGCCTCAGGCTCCGCCGATGTCTGGGTCTTCGTTTCAGGATCCGCGGGCGTGTCGGATGCCACAGGCGTGTCGACCGGGATAGGAGTCGGGGTGTAGAGCTCCTCGGCAGACAGGAGCGGATCGTCCCTCGCAGACGAGCAGGCGAGGGCCAGCGCCATCAGGAGGATGAGTGTGGCCAGTGTGCTGTTTCTGTAGTTCATTGTATGAATTGGATGGGTATGTTTCGGGGAGCCACCCTCACCCTAGCCCTCTCCCACGACGGGAGAGGGGATTTCCCACACGCTGATTTGTTCGCTGAATCTCTGAAGCAGGACACCGGGGACACAAGCCGTATGGTGGTTGTTCGTCGGTCCATTGGCTACTCAAAGAGGCTCGGAAAGAGGAGGTCCATCTCGTCCAGCGTGGACGGACCCCACTTGTGAAAGCTGCGGACGACTGCGGGGTTGGAGTACGTCAAGATGTCGCCACCGTCGACGCCGAAGACGATGCCGTTGACGTGCGACGAGTCATCGAGGCAGAGGGTTGCTGCAAGCGAGGCGACGCTTTGCGAGCCGTCATCGGAGGCCTCTGACATTGCTATGGCGTTGCACGTTACGCCGTACCTGCCGAGGTCGCGGGCGGCGGTGCGGGTCATCCCGACGATGCCCTCGGATGCGGCGGCGGACGAAGCTCCCCCGGAGTCGCCGAGGCCAGCATTCGAGGTGATCGACACGACGCGGCCGCTGCGCTGCTGCCGGAACTGCACGCTGGCGGAACGGGTCGGCATGAAGGCTCCTTTGAGGGTCAGGCGGACGGTGCGTTCGAAGTCTTCGGCGGTCGTCTCCACGAGGGGACGGTCGCAGTCCGGTTGACAGACGTTTACGAGGATGTCGAGGCCGCCGAATGTCTCGACCGCGCGGGCGACCACTCCCTCCGCACCATCAGCGGTGGAAACGTCGCCGGAGTCGGGGACCGCCTGGCCTCCCGAGCGAACGATCTCTTCCACAAGACGTTGCGCCGTCCCGGAGTCCCTATCGTTTACGACGACGGATGCGCCTTCACGGGCGAACAACATGCTCGCGGCGCGACCGGCATCCTGTCCGGCCCCGGTGACAATCGCGACTTTCCCCTGAAATCGGTGCATGGATGCTCCGCTCGGTTCCGTTGATGCAGTTGATGTTATCACGATTGTCCCAGAGGTCAGCGAATCGCGCAGGGGGAGCAGTGGATTCCCGCGAAAGCGGGAATGACGGTGCGGTGGTTGGGCGGGTATTTTCAGAGGAATCGCTCATGCAGACCGAGCCTACACACCGAGGGATGAAAATTGGCTTGAACCGAGGACGGGCAACCACAAGGGTTGCCCCTACGGGAGATTGGCCGGGGGCTATTTTCAGAGGAACGACGGCGGCGACGCGAGGGATTCACCGCAGAGGGCGCGGAGGGCGCAGAGGGGAAGTGGGGAATTTATTTTCGTCTGAATGTGTCATCTTGGGTCATTTTGTGACATGGGGGGAAGGAAAGAAGAAAGAAGTGAGAAGAAAGGGGGGAGGCCCACCACAGAGAGTGCGAGGGGACTTACTTTTCGTTTGAGTGTGTCATTTTGGGTCATTGTGTGACATGGGGGATGGAAAGGAGAAAGAATGGAGAATAAAGGGGGTAGGCGAACAACAGAAAGGGCGTGGGGATTTAATTT
>VXLM01000105.1 GCA_009841605.1 Dehalococcoidia bacterium | reverse complement strand
TCATGTCGGTTGTCACCGACACCACCAATCATGAAAATGGGTGCCGAGCGGAGGATGGGCAACCACAAGGGTTGCCCCTACGACAGGTTTGCCGGGGGTTATTTTCATACCAATCGCTCATGTCGGTTGTCACCGACACCACCAATCATGAAAATGGGGTTGGAGTCGTCGTTCTCGGTTGGCAGACGACCAGGGCATGGATTCCCGCGTACGCGGGAATGACGGAGGTTGAGCGAAGGTCTACTTGGCGGATGAAACCGGAAGGCGAACCATGGACTGCACAACGCTGCCCTTCGACAAGCTCAGGGCGAACGTGCTCTCCGCTACTGTTTCGTTAGTAGAAAAGAGACGTGGGGTGATGCCAGCCGATGGGACTGAGGCTAAGCGATGTCCGGTCGTCACACCTTCTAGGGCAGACCAGCGGCAGTGGGCCGGAGGGAGGGTCTTTCCGGCGTCTACGAAGACTCTTCGGCGACGGGAGTTTCGTCCTCTTCGGTCTCGGACGCGGCTTCTACCGGTTCGTCGGCCTCGGCGGCGGGGGTCTCTTCTTCGGTCTCGTCGGTGTCTTCGGAGGAGTCTTCGTCCCCGGCTTCCGCCTGGGCTCTGCGCTCTTCGAGCTGTCGCAGGAACTCGTCGGGCTCCATCTCCATGGGATGGACAAGAACCTCGACATCGGCGTCGATGTCGGCGTAGAGGTGGACGCGCACTTCGAAGGTGCCGACCTCGCGTATGGAGTCCGGTATCTGCACGTTGCGGCGCTCAATCTCTCTTTCGAGGAGCTCGGAGAGGGCGTCGGCGACGATGGCGTTGGTGACCGAGCCGTACAGTCTGCCGCCAGCTCCAGCGCGCATGGGAACGTCCACCCGCTTGCCTCTCAGCTCCTCGGCGAGTGCTCTCATGTCTTGAATCGTCCGCAGCCGTCGCTCTTCGGCCTGCTTCTTCAGGCGGTCGATCCGCTGCAGGGAGTCGCGGGTCGCCGGCATTGCCAGCCGCTGCGGTATGAGGTAGTTCCGCGCGAATCCCCTCTTGACTTCCTTGACCTCGCCCCCCTGGGCGACTCCCTCCACGTCCTCCAAAAACACAACCTTCATTGGTCGTCTCCTAGCTTATTGCTGTCGTAGCCGATGCTCTCAGGCGCGCCGAATGAGCACGCGAAGCATCGGGGATTTCATTATAGCACCAAACGCCTATGGGATATGAATGCAGATTAGGGATGCCGGGGAGTTTGCACAAAGCCGTGCTGGGCAGAAATCGTTGGGCGTGAGGCGACCTCAGTATAACTGGCAAGATAACCTGTCATTCCGAGCGTAGCGAGAAATCTAGAGGCGTTCGCCGTCGTCAACAGGGTCGCTCTAGCTAAGAGAACCCACTTGGTGGATACGAATTTTTGATTCCTCACTCCGCTGCGCTGCGTTCGGAATGACAGTGTGGAGGTGCGCTGCGTTCGGAATATCTCATGAGGGTTGCCACCCTCACCACCTGGAATGAAAACATGCGCGGGGCGGAGACGGGCGATTCGCGAATCGCCCCTACGGGGGGTTGGCCGGGGGTTATTTTCAGAGGAATCACTCATGCAGGCCGAGTCTGCACACCGAGGGATGAAAATTGGCCTGAACCGAGGACGGGCAACCACAAGGGTCGCCCCTACAACAGGTTTGTCGGGGTCTATTTTCGTAGCAATGACAGTGTGGGGGTGCGCCACGTTCGGAATGACAGATGTTGGAGTTATGCAGAGGTCTCCTCTCGCGAGTGTGCATTGGGAATTGTGTTTATAATGCCGCAGAACTGGGGCGACTGCACTATGTTTAGCGGGGTGCGCCGACATGGAGAATCGTAGGCTGGGACGGACGGGACACCTGAGCACGGTGGTCACGTTCGGTGCCATCGCCATCAGGAAGCAAGAGGATGACCAGGAGGCGGCAGACCGGGCGGTCGAGCTGGTCTTGCGCCACGGCGTCAACCACATCGACATCGCGCCGGGGTACGGGGTCGCCATGGAGCGGCTTGCGCCGTGGATGCCGGAGATTCGGCATCGTGTGTTCCTGGGGGCGAAGACAGGCAAGCGCACCCGCGACGAGGCGTGGACGAACATCGAAGAGTGCATGAAGCGCTTGGGCGTGGACGGCTTCGACTTATTCCAGCACCACAGCATTGGGACGATGGAAGAGTTGGACAAGATCACCGCGCCGGGCGGGGCATTAGAGGCGCTGATCGAGCTTCGTGAACAGGGAGGGACGAAGTGGCTGGGAATAACAGGTCACGGTCCCGACGCTCCGACGGTGCACTTGGAGGCGCTGCGCAGGTTCGACTTTGACACGGTGATGTTTCCGGTGAGCGCGACGATCTTTCGCAACGCGGACTACAGGCGAAGCGCGGAGGCGCTGTTCGCCGAGGCAATGCGGAAGGACGTGGGCGTGCAGGCGATCAAGATGCTGGCGCGGGGCGGATGGGGCGGCCGCGAGCGCGAGCATCCGGTGTGGTACGACCCCCACCGCGAGCAGCAAGAGATCGACTCCGCCTTGTGGTGGCAGCTTTCGCAGCCGGTTCACACCGCGCCGAGCACAGGATCGCTCGCGCTGCTGCCGAAGATACTGAACGCGGCAGAGCGATTCCGGCCTCTGGGACAGTCCGAGCAGCGAGAGATTGTCGATTCGCAGCGTCCGCCATATCCCGAACCCGGTCTCGGCATCCTGCCTGCGACATGAGCGGCGAAGGCAAGACATACCTCGCGCTCGACCTGGGCGCGGAGAGCGGTCGGGCCATCGCGGGGACGTTCGACGGAGATCGACTCACCCTGCGAGAGGTGCACCGCTTCCGGAATGTGCCGGTTCGGCAGGGCGAGAGTTTTCACTGGGACCTGCCCGCGCTGTTCGACGAGGTGAAGCGGGGCATTGCGTCAGCTGCCAATGCCTTCGGCAAAGATCTGGTCAGCGTTGGCGTGTCCACGTGGGGCATCGACTATGGACTGCTCGACGGGGACGGCACACTCATGGGTCTTCCTCACCAGTACCGCGACCCTCGTACAGCAGGCATCCATGACTCCGTCATGGAGCGGCTCGGCAAGGACTTGCTGTACGAGCAGGCGGGCATTCAACTCATGGAGATGAATACCCTGTACCAGCTTTTGTCCGAGTCCCCGGAGCGGCTGACACAGGCATCGAGACTGCTCTTCATCCCCGATCTCATCAACTACCGGCTGACGGGCGTCATGTCCACGGAGCACACGTTTGCAAGCACGAGCCAGCTCTACGATGTTCGGAAACGGGACTGGGCATACCCGCTACTCGACGCGGTGGGGCTGCCGTCCCACATGCTTGGGGACATACGGGACGCCGGGGAGTCGATGGGGCCTCTGTTGCCGAAGGTCGAAGACGAGACGGGCGCGAGTGGCGTGGACGTGGTGCTGCCGGGGACTCACGATACTGCGTCGGCGGTGGCCGCGGTGCCCGCAAGCGAGGGGACGTGGGCGTTTCTGAGTTCGGGCACCTGGTCGCTTTTGGGAGTCGAGACGCGCGAACCGGTGATGAACGAGCGGGCGAAGGCGTTTGAGCTTGGCAACGAGGTGGGTGTGCTCGGCACGGTGCGTCCGTTGAAGAATATCTCGGGGTTGTGGCTCGTCCAGCAGTGCCGCGCGACTTGGGAGGCGCAGGGCAATCCGTACTCTTACGCGGAGTTGACGCGGATGGCTGAGGCGTCCGTGCCGTTTGCAGCGATCATCGACCCGGACGACCCGTCGTTCACCCCGGCGGGAGACATGCCTGCTCGCATAGCGGACTTCTGTAGACGCAGCGGGCAGCCAGCGCCGTCCACACTCGGTGAGGTCGTACGGACGATCTTGGAGAGCCTCGCGCTCCGCTACCGGATGGCGCTCGAAACGATTGAGGGCATTGTCGATAGCCGCATGGATACGCTGCACATCGTTGGGGGAGGCGGACAGAACCTCCTACTCAATCAGTTTACGGCCAACGCTGTGGGTCGTCCGGTCGTCGTGGGGCCCGTGGAGGCGACGGCGGTGGGCAATGTTCTGATGCAGATGGTGGCAGCGGGGGAGATTTCGTCGCTGGCCGAGGGGCGAGAGATCGTCCGGCGCAGCTTTGAGTTGACCACATATCTCCCCGAAGATTCCGATGTGTGGAGAGAGGCACACGAGAGGTTTCAGAGGATATCGTCTCCGTCCGAGTGACCTAGATGACCGTCATAGAGACTCCTAGGTAGGTGCCACCCAACCTGTCATTCCGAGCGCAGCAAGGAATCTAAGACGCCCCGCAACCCTGTTGGTGCTACGAGATCCCATAATGAGGAGAAGGATTTTAGATTCCTCACTTCGCTTTGCTGCGTTCGGAATGACAGGAGTCGTGAGATCATGCAAGGGTTTTCTCTGCGATGAGCCGACCCTTCGGTTCGTTGCTGTAGCTCTCGCCGCGTAGATACAATAGCCTTTCATGGAGAGTACGCAGTCTCAGCCACCCGCCGACGAGCAGGACGCGGGCGGAGCCACCCGCCCGTTCGATCGGTACAGCATCCTTGTAGCCACCGCGCTCGCGGTCATCTTGGTCGTTGCGCTTGCCCTACGGCTTTACGGGATCAACTGGCACGAGGGATACGGGTACTCGCCACACCCCGACGAGCGCCACATCATCTCCCTGATCGATGGAATTGAGTTTCCCACGTCCGGCGATCTTGGCGACCTCCTCGACGCCGAGCGGAGTCCGTGGAACCCCGGACAGTTCGCGTACGGCAGCTTTCCTCTCTATTTGTTCAAGATCGCGCATTCGATAATTCCCGGCGACGTATACGACGTCTGGACGGTCGGGCGAGGACTATCGGCGCTGGCGGACGTCTGCGTCGTGTTCCTGACGTACCTCCTCGGCGCGAGTCTTTATGGCAGACGGCAAGGGTTGCTTGCGGCAGCGCTGGTGTCGCTGGCGGTGATCCACATCCAGCTCAGTCATTTCCTGACCTTCGATATCGTGCTTGGGCTGACGAGTATTGCCGCGCTCTACTTCATGCACCGCGTGGCGGTCGGCGGCAGGCTGCGGGACTCGGTGATCGCGGGCGTGATAGTAGGGCTGGGACTGGCGACGAAGGTCAGCATGGCGCCCATGTACCTCGCGCTGGTGGTGGCCCATTTGCTGTACGTCTTGCCCGTTTTAGGCGCGGCGGAGGGTGATAGAAATGTGGTAAGCCGACGCATAGGGGTGGCCTTCGTGGGGCTGCTAGCGGCAGGGTGCGCGTCGCTGGCGACGTTCATCATCGTGCAGCCGTACGCCATCATCGACGCGTCGCGGTTCGTCGCGGACGTCACCGAGCAGTCGGAAATGGTGCGGCGAATCCGCGATTACCCCTACACCCGGCAGTACATCGACACGGGTGCGTACCTGTACCACGTGCGGCAACTAGCGGCGTTCGGACTGGGGTGGCCCTTAGGCATCGTCGCGTGGGCTGGACTGCTGTACGCGAGTTTGCGAGGAATGAAGTTCTACCACGGGCTAGCCTACCTCGTGGTCGGGTGGCTCATCCCGATGGGGCTGCTGCTGGTCTCGACCGGAATCGTCTTTATAGCCGCCTCATCGATGATCGCGTTCGCGGCCCTGGTCGCAACGCTGGGGGTGCGGTCAAGGGAGTCACGGGGAACGGTGTTGCTCCTGTCATGGGTCGTCCCCTACCTGCTGGTGACCGGAGCGTTTCAGGTCAAGTTCACGCGGTACCTCATTCCGGTTGCGCCGCTGCTGGTGCTCTTCGGAGCGCAGATGCTCTTCCACCTGTGGGAATGGGTGGGAGGCTACCGGCGGTGGCTCCGATACTTAGTTGCGGCAGTGATGATTGCCCTAGTGGCGGTGACGGGACTGTACGCGCTCGCCTATATGGGCGTCTACCAAACAACTCATACGGCTGTACGGTCGTCCGAGTGGATCAAACGAAACGTACCCGAAGGTTCCGTCATCCTGATGGAGCACTGGGAGGAGGGGATCCCGGACCTGGGACGGTATGACGTACCCAGGCTGCCTGTGTACGAGAATGACACACCGCGCAAGCTCGACTGGATGGCCGCTGAACTCGCCCGAGCCGACTACATCCTCTTCTACAGCAACCGGCTGTACGGGACCATCACTCGACTGCCGGAGAGGTATCCGGTTACGTCGGCGTACTACCGACAGCTTTTCGGTGGTGAACTTGGATACCGGCTGGTGAATGTCGAAACGAGCTATCCCAACATTGCGGGTGTGACGCTTGTAGATGATACCTACGGGAGGCCGGGACTCCCAACGCCGCAGGGTCAGGAGACGCCGCCGGGACTGAACGTCAATCTGGGGTATGCCGACGAGAGTTTTTCCGTATATGACCACCCGAAGGGCCTGGTGTTCGAGAATGTCGAGCGGCTCGACGCGGGCACCATTCGCGAGCGCATCCTCGACGCTGCGGGAGACGATCCGTTTGGATTGGAAGACTTTAGGGCACCTATCCAGACGGTTCCGAAGCCGGTTGGTCTGTTGCTCTCCGAGGAGGACCTTCACGCTCAGCGGGCGGGGGGGACGTGGACGGATATCGTGAACCCCGATGGGATAGCGAGCAGGATGCCGGTCGTGGCGTGGCTGGTCGTCATGCAGCTCATGGCGTTGGCGATACTGCCGATTGCGCTCGCGGTCTTCCGGTGGCTTCCGGACGGGGGGTACCTGCTAGCCAAGCTGCTAGGCATCCTGGTTGTCTCTCTCGTGGCATGGCTGCTAGCGAGTCTGCAATGGATGGCGTTCTCGTTCGGGTCGGTTCTATTAGGAGTCGGTGCGGTCGGGGTGGCATCGTGCATCGTGCTGGGGTTCACATGGTCGTCGTTATGGTCGTTCTTCCGCGAGCGGTGGAGGGTCATTGCGATATGCGAGGTGGTCTTCATCGCCGCCTTCATCGCCTTCGTCGTGCTGCGAATGGCGAACCCCGATCTGTGGCACCAGTGGCAAGGGGGCGAGAAGCCGATGGACACGGCGTACCTGAACGCCGTGCTGAAGTCCTCATTCATGCCGCCATACGACCCCTGGTACGCGGGGGGCTACCTCAACTACTACTACTGGGGACAGTTCATCGTCGCGTCGTTCATCCACGCGACCGGCATCGACACGGCTATCGCGGTGAACCTTGCGGTGCCGATGTTCTTCGCTCTCACCGTCGTCGGGGCGTTCAGCGTCGTCTACAACCTCGCGGAGTCGGCGCGGACGAAACTCTCTCGCAGGCAGGCACGTGAAGGCCCCAGAGACGTTCCCGAGAAGCACAATGGCACCTTCGCGTGGTCTCCGGTAATTGCCGGGGTTTCTGCTGCGCTATTCGTGACGGTGATTGGGAACCTTGACGGCGCTATTCAGAGCATCGAGAACCTCTGGGCGTTCATTCAGAATGAGCCTCTCAGAGGGTTCGATTTCTGGCGCAGCAGCCGGATGATGCCACCCGATCCGCCGGGCAACGAGATCACGGAGTTCCCGTACTTCACCTTCCTGTTCGCCGACCTGCACGCGCATCTCATGGCGTTGCCGTTTACCGTGCTGGTTGTTGGAGCCGCGCTGGCAGTCGTATTGCGGGCAAGAAGCTCCGTGCCAGGTGGCGGCCGACTCGCCGGGATGGGCTGGGGCCTTGCCGACATCGCGCAGGTGGCGGTGCTGGGGATAGCGGTCGGCGCGCTCCGCCCGCTGAATACGTGGGACTACCCGACGTACCTGCTGTTGAGCATGGCTGCCGTCCTGCTCGCGGGGGTGTTGAGGACCGGCGGGCTGAACTTGGTGGTCATTGCCGAAGCTGCGGTCAAGGGGGCGCTGATCTTCCTGATCGGGTTCGTCGCCTTCCTGCCGTACCATTTGAACTACGAGACGGCCTTTTCCAGTCTCGAAGCCACCACCAACCAGACGGTACTCTGGCAGTTCCTGCTGATAGCGGGACTGTTCGTGTTCGTCATCGGGTCGTTTGTCGTCAACGAGTCGCGCGGCTGGCTTCTCGATCTGGGGCGAATCGTCTGGCGTCCCTTCTCCAAACTCGTCGAGGCGCCGGAGCGGGACGGCGCACCGGAAGTGGAGCCTACGCACCGCAAATGGATGGGCGTTGTGCGTATTGCGCTCGTCGCATTGGGGCTAGGCGCCATTGGGCTTGTGGTCGTGCTGAAGCCGGTGGAGGTAACGGGCAGCACGACGCCCTTCGTGTTCGCGCTCGTCGTGCTGGCATTGGCGACGGCGGTGCGCATCGTGTTCTCCTCACGCTTGGACGCGCCACAGACGGTGTTCGCTCTCCTGCTGGCGCTCACGGCGTTCTGCGTGGTTATCGGAGTGGATGTATATCGCGTCGAGGGCGATATCGACCGCATGAACACGGTGTTCAAGTTCTACCTCCAGGTCTGGGTGCTGCTGGCGCTGGCCTCGGCGTACATGCTGTGGCGACTGTGGCACGGGCGGATAGGGTCTCTGGACTCAATGCCGAAGTGGAAGAAGGTGTGGCTCGGCGGCTTGGGGGCCCTCGTGGTCTGCGTTTCCGTCTATCCGGTGCTCGGAACAATGGACAGGCTCCCCGTCCGATTCGATACGACTATTCCGCTCACCCTCGATGGCATGGCCTACATGCGCGACGGTCAAACGTACTCGGACCGGGGGGGAACCATCGACCTGACGGCGGACTACGAGGCCATCCGCTGGATACAGCAAAACGTCGAAGGTTCACCCGTGATGCTCGAAGGGGTGACGCCCACCTACCGCTGGGGTGGGCGAGTCTCGATCTATACGGGTCTGCCTAGCATCGTCGGCTGGGAATGGCATCAGGAACAGCAGCGCTGGAGCTACCGCGAGACCGTCGACGAGCGCATCCGCGAGGTCGCGCGAATCTACAATGCACTGTCCAATCAAGAGGCGCTCGACATCATGCGCAAGTACGACGTCGAGTACGTCTACCTCGGCAAGGTCGAGCATCTCTACTACGACCCGTTGGGACTCGCGAAGTTCGACAACGGCCTCGATGGGGCGCTCGAACAGGTCTATGAGAACCGCGACGTGCGAATTTTTCGCGTTCGAGAGTGATGGGGCGTTCACCGTCTCTCCCGCAGGAGACCTTCAGGTAACTCCAATTTCTGTCATTCCAAACGTAGCGCAGCGGAGTAAGGAATCTAAAATCCCTGTCCTCCATGCGGCGTCTCGTAGCCGGAAATGTCCCAATGACGCTGGCCCAAAATCCTAGATTCCTCGCTACGCTCGGAATGACAGGCTGTCGTGGCAGTTATGCAAGGGTCCCGCTTAGCGACGGTACAACGGACTCTTGGCACACCTGTAAACCCGTTTTCTGAAGTAGTGAGTGCGGTCTACAATCAATGGCATCACTGCTTGACGGGAATTGCTTATGCGGCCGGGACGTAACTTCCTCAACGTCATGATTCTTCGAATGCTCGCCGTTTCTCTCGTGTCGGTCGTGTTGGGAGCGATGCTCGCCTGCGGGCAGTCGGAAGAGGAGAATTCTCTTGGGGTGCGTTTTCCCTTGCCTGAGACTTTCGACCTCTTGGAGTCGGGATTCCATAAATCGACCTTCGGGGTTGGCGCGGACGAACGGGGAGGCCGGATGGAGGTGTCGGTGGAAGTAATGCAGGAAAAGCACGACCAGCACATCTGCGGCGTACCAAGCGTCGTTGACCCGTTTGGTAATGTTCTTCAAATACTGGCACCCCGACAAATCGCCGAGAAAATGACAGATACCCACTTTTTCTACGAATCGCGGTACGCATTCTTTGTCGCCACCGACGGCTTTTACTCTGTCAAGCTGGATAATCAGGGGTGCCTAATCGACGAGGTGGAGGCTGTCGCGACCGTGCAATGGGCAGTCCATACCGTGCGAGAGAGATCGCAGTGAGTGCCGGCGCTGGCTTGGAATGTACGCGAAAGCGTCCGCGCTGTGCCGCGTACGGTGCCACCAATAGCTCCGAGTGCGGGCAATAGCGTGAGGCTCCCCCGCCGCTCCAAGCTGCCGCGCACGTTTGCGGCATTCCAGAGTCCGAGCTACCGCATCATGTGGCCGGCGAACTTCTCCTCGCTGCTGTCGCGGTGGATGCAGATGACGCTGCTCGGCTGGATGGTGCTGACGCTCACCGACTCTGCGTTTCTCGTGTCGCTGGTCGGGTTCTTCTCCCTCGCGCCGATGCTCTTCGTCGGTCTGCTGAGCGGAGTGCTGGCCGACAGGTTCGACCGGCTCAAGCTGCTTCGCGTGACGCAGGTGGTCGGGTTCGTGGCCGGGATAGGGATGGCGGCTATCCTTGTCATGGGGAGGGAGGAGTTCTGGCACGCCTACGTGACCATCACCCTCGTCGGATCGGCCTGGGCGCTGGAGCTGCCAACCCGGCGTTCGATGATCCACGACCTCGTGGGGAGCAACGGCGTCACGAATGCCGTTGCGCTCGACTCGATTGGCATGAACGCCAGCGCCATGGTCGGGCCTGCGCTCGCGGGGGTCCTGATCAGCCAAGTGGACGTGGTGGGCGGATACGTGGCAGTGGTCGTCTTCTCCATGGTCTCGATGGTGTTGGTCTGGATGCTAAGGCTCGACATCAAGGGACGGGCATCTGCGGCAAGACGGCGGATGATGGTCGACCTGCTGGTGGGGGTCCGATATACGCTCCGGCAGCGGACGCTGCTGGCCGTCGTGCTCATTACCATCGTCATGAACGTGCTGTTCTTCCCGTACCGGTTCCTCATTCCGGTTATCGCGCGCGACGTTCTGGGAGTAGGGCCCGATCTGATGGGGCTGATGGACTCGGTCGCCGGGCTGGGAGCGTCGGCGGGTGCGATCGCAATTGCCTCGTCCACCAACATGCGGCGGCATGGGCTGATCTTCATAGGCGGCTCGGTGCTGGCGGCCGTCTGCCTGATGGGATTCTCCTTCTCCAAGGTCTATTTGATGTCGCTGGCCCTGCTGCTCGTCCTCGGGGCGGGCACGGCAGGCTTCTCGACCATGCAGGCGACGGTGGTGATGCTAGTTGCACGGGCGGGAATGCGCGGCAAGGCGTTGGGAGTAATCAGCCTGGCGATAGGAACCAGCCCTGCGGGGTCGCTCATCGTCGGAGCGCTGGCTGAGCGGGTCGGCGCGCCGATGGCGATCACGATCATCTCAGGCGTGAGTCTGTCCCTGCTGTTCTTGATAGGCCTCCTGATGCCTTCCATCCGGGCGCAGACGAGGCTGAAGGGCAACGGTGAGTGAGGGTGTGTTGCACCAAATTTATTCAATGCGTCTTGTCCCGTAGGGGCGATTCGTCAATCGGCCCTACTTTCGTTGACCATGCCCGATGTCGCGCCTATAATCTCAAGTGGTGGTGGCAGTGCAGGGATAGTCTCCAAGCCGCAGATTCAGGGGGTGAGGATGTCCTTTCCGACGGATAGGCCGCGAGAGGCTTGCGGCATCGTTGGAGCATATCTACCAGGAGAGGACGCCGCCCGGACCACATACTTCGCGCTCCACGCCCTTCAGCATCGCGGGCAGGAAAGCGCGGGCATCGCCACGAGCGACGGCAGCCAAATCAAGAGTCGCACGGCGATGGGACTCATCACCCAGGCATTCAACGAGGAAGACCTCGTCGTCCTTCCCGGACACCTCGGCATCGGCCACACCCGTTACTCGACCACCGGCCGGAGCACCATCGAGAACTCCCAGCCGATCTTCTCCAACGGCTCCGGCGTGGAGATCGCCCTCGCTCATAACGGCAATATCGTCAACGCCAGGGCGCTCCGGTCCGAGCTTGAGGACTGGGGAGCGACGTTCAATACCACCAGCGATTCCGAGATCATCGCCCACCTGATGACCCACGCACCGGCTCCCACGCTGGAGGAACGCATCGTCTACGCCATGGGGAGGCTCGAAGGAGCGTACTCCCTGACGGTGATGACGGAGGACACGGTGTATGGCATTCGCGATCCGATGGGTGTGCGCCCGCTCTGCATCGGCAAGCTCAATGGAGGCTGGGTGATCGCGTCGGAGACGTGCGCTCTCGACCAGATCGACGCCGAGTTCGTCCGGGACATACACCCCGGCGAGGTGGTCGCGATCGACGCGGACGGCCTTCGCAGCGTGAGCCGCCGGATGTCCGACGGCATTCGCGCTCCCTGCATCTTCGAGCATATCTACATGGCCCGCGCCGACAGCGTGATCGATAACCGCCTCGTATACAACAGTCGCAAGTCAATGGGGGAACAGCTCGCCAGAGAGCATCCCGCAGACGCCGACATGGTTATCGGCGTCCCCGACTCCGGCATACCCGCCGCGGTGGGCTACGCCGAGGAGTCCGGCATCCCATTCGAGGAAGGCCTCATCAAGAACCGCTACGTCGTGCGCACGTTCATCATGCCCGACCAACGCCTGAGAGATATGGGCGCGCGCATGAAGTACAACCCACTGATCGAGAACATCAAGGACAAACGTCTCGTGGTGGTAGATGACTCCATCGTTCGAGGGACGACGCAGGCCCAGCTCGTAGCAATGCTCCGGCGCGGCGGGGCCAGCGAGGTGCACCTGAGAATAGCCTCGCCCCCGATCAAGCACCCCTGCCACCTGGGCGTGGACTTTCCGACACGTGAGGAGCTTCTCGCGTCCAATAGGGATATCAGCGAGATTCCCGAAGTCGTGGGGGCGGACTCCCTCGGATACCTAAGCACCGACGGTCTGCTCAAGGCAATCGGGACGGTCGAGGACCGGAACTGCATGGCCTGCTTCACGGGCAACCAGCCCATTCCCGTCCAGCTCGAAATGGACAAGCTGGCCTTCGAGAATTGATGTCACAGCCGCAGTCCGGACAGACCTACAGGGACGCCGGAGTCGACTTCGACGCGGCAGAGGCCGCCAAGCAACGTATCAAGGCGCTCGCCGCCACGACACACGGGCCGGAGGTGCTGGGCGGAGTCGGAGGGTTCGGCGGGTTGTTCGAGCTGTCGGGCTACCGTCAGCCGGTGCTCGTCTCAGGCACCGACAACGTCGGCACCAAGCTCAAAATCGCGCTTGCCATGGGCCGGTTCGAGAACCTCGGACGGGATGTCGTCAATGCGTGTGTCAACGACGTCATCGTGTGCGGCGCAAAGCCACTGTTCTTCCTTGACTACATTGCGACGGGCAAGATGGACGCCGATCTCGCGGAGGAGATCGTCCGGGGCATCGCGGCGGCCTGCATCGAGAACGGGTGCGCCCTCATCGGCGGGGAGACCTCGGAGCTTCCGGGGCTGTTCGCGCAGGGAGAGTTCGACCTGTCGGGCTTCGCGGTCGGCGTGGTTGAGAAGCACGAAATTTTGGACGGCTCGACCATCCGTGAGGGCGACGTACTGGTAGGCATTCCGTCGAATGGTCTGCACACCAACGGGTTCTCGCTGGTGCGACACGCGCTGAGACTCGACGACGACCCATCACCGCTGTTTGAGCGTCACGAGGAATTAGGCGGCAGTATCGGGGAAGCGCTCTTGCAGCCGCATACGGCCTATTACCCGGTGGTGCGGCCCGTGCTCGGTTTAGCCAAGGGCATGGCGCACGTTACAGGAGGGGGACTGCGAGACAACGTTCCGCGAGTGCTCCCTGAGGGGCTGGGCGCGCATTTTGACGCCTCAGCTTGGACTGTTCCTCCGATTTTCACCCTGCTGCAGGAGCTCAGCAATATCGACTCGGACGAGATGTACCACGTGTTCAATATGGGGCTGGGGATGGTGATCGCCTGCGATCCGGAGAACGCCGAGGAGGTGTGCTCTCTGACGCCGGATGCTCGCGTCGTGGGAGAGGTCGTCCGAGCGCCGGGCGACAGGAGGGTCAACCTCTGAGATGGCAGTCCCTAGCGTCCTGTTTCTGAAGCTCGTTGTATAAAGCAGTTGGGTTTGTTCCGGGGAGTCACCCTCACCCTAGCCCTCTCCCATCAAGGGAGAGGGGATAAATCGCGCGCTGATTTGTTCGATGAATCTCTGGCACAGGACACTAGATGACAGGAGAAGAACAACCGAATGAAAGCGCTCATTAGCGTCTACGACAGGACGGGAGCCGTAGAGTTTGCCGGAAAGCTGATCGAGGCCGGATTCGAGATCATCAGCACGGGCGGGACGCGCGGGGAGCTGACCGCCGCAGGGCTGCCGGTAACACTGCTCTCGGACGTCACCGGGTTCCCAGAGGTGCTGGACGGCAGGGTCAAGACGCTGCATCCGGTCATCCACGCCGGTATTCTTGCGAGGCGCGATTTGGAGTCCCATGTCGCTGAGCTCAGCGAACGCGGCATCGACGGCATCGACGTGGTGGTCGGGAACCTGTATCCCTTCGTTGAGACGA
Organism: Dehalococcoidia bacterium; assembly: GCA_009841605.1. GTDB lineage: Bacteria > Chloroflexota > Dehalococcoidia > Lucifugimonadales > VXLM01 > VXLM01. The sequence goes on along the minus strand of VXLM01000105.1, from coordinate 28,630 downwards.
TTCGCAAACCGGGCGTGACGCTCGAAGACGCACTGGAGAACATAGACATCGGCGGGCCGACGATGATCCGCGCCGCAGCGAAGAATTATCCCTCGGTAATCGTCATTGTCGATCCCAATGACTACGGTTGGGTCGGTGAGCGGATACGACAGGCCAACTCTCTTACGCTGGAAGAGCGGAAGGGACTTGCCCTCAAGGCGTTCCGGCACGTGGCGCAGTACGATGCGGCAGTCTCGCGGTACCTGAGCGACGGCGATGTCGTGTCAGGCTCGGAATTCACGGTCGGCTTCGAGAAGATCGCTGACATGCGCTACGGCGAGAATCCTCATCAGAAGGGGTCGGTATACCGTGACCCGCTGGGGTCGGGAGGAATCGTGAACGCCGAGCGGCTGCACGGCATCGAGATGTCCTTCACCAACTACCTCGACGCCGAGGCGGCGTGGTCGGCCGTGACGGACTTTTCCGATGCGGCGGCCTGTATCGTCAAGCACCTGAATCCCTGTGGACTATCAGTGCACGACGATCAGCCCACGGCATACCGTCGGGCCCTGGAGGGCGATCCCGTATCGGCATACGGGGGCATCGTTGCCTACAACCGAACGCTGACCGCCGAGACCGCAAGGGCCATGCGGGGCGTCCTGTACCACGTGATCGTCGCGCCCGACTACGAGCCGGAGGCCCTCGATATCCTCAAGCGACGGAAGGAGACCCGCATCCTGAAGGTGAACGCGACGGGCGGCGACCTGAGCGGCTTCGATCTGCGGCTAGTATCGGGAGGCGCTCTGCTTCAGACTGCCGACGCGATTGAAGAGGACCCTGCTTCATGGCAGGTCGTCACCGAGCGAGAACCGACAGAGCGAGAGCTTGCCGATCTGGCCTTCGCGTGGAGGGTGTGCAAGCACATCAAGTCGAACGCCATCGTGCTCGGCAAGGACAACACGCTAGTCGGCATGGGAACCGGGCAGCCGAACCGCGTGACCAGCATCAGACTCGCCATCGAGACAGCGGGCGACAAAGTCACGGGCAGCGCGTTGGCGTCCGACGCCTTCATGCCGTTTGCCGACAACATCGAGGCTGCCGCTCAGGCGGGGGTTGCTTCCATAGCCCAGCCAGGCGGTTCGATGCGTGACGACGAGGTCATCGAAGCCGCGAACCGGGAAGGCATGACGATGGTCTTCACCGGCATCCGCCACTTCAGGCATTAAGCCATCAGTCGACGGGAAGCCCTACGCATTCGAGGGGATTCGTCCGCACGACCTTTGTGATGTCAGCCTCACGCATTCCCGCGTCGAGCATGGAGGCGATGGCCATCCGCATCCCCTCTGACGGGGGAGGATTCGTCCACTGACCGAAGTCTGTCGACACGATGCAGCGGCCGGCCCCGATCCTGTCGATATCCCCGCGCAAGCGTACCCCAGCGTCTTGACCGTCATAGTAGGACAGGAACGGTAACTCAACGTACAGATCTTGGGAAAGAAGCCGGATTCCCTCATCTGCCCCGAATCTGGCTACAGGATTGGTTACCAGAAGCCGCACCAGACCCATCGAATTCGCGAGGTCCACAAGCATTTCGGTGTCCGCGAACGAAGCGTGGGTCGAGGCAACGGCCATGCCGTGCGTCTTGGCGACCTCCAGCACGGCCTCAACGTCGTCCGGGGCATCGAGGAGCCCAATCGTTCCGGCGTCCTGCGTGGGCATCCACACGACCTTCGCGCCGAGCTTTGCGGCGGCCTCGACCGCGTCGGGGTTCAGCCCGCCGACCGACGTGTTCAGGACGATAGATCCGACGGCTTGGAAGCCGGGATACATCCGATTGAGGGCATAGGCGGCTAGCGCCGTCGGGTGCCGGTGCTTCATCAGCACGAACCCCGCCATCTCAGCCTCGTAGGCGTCGCGGCCCGCCTCCAGGTAATCGATGCGCCGCTCGCCTTCCGGCTCAGGGCCAGTGTGAATTCGAAAGTCGAACGCGCCCTTCAGGAGGGCCTCAACTTGGCTTCGCACGGTCGCTCCATCGGGGAATGGCTATCGACTCCAAGCGGAGGTCGCCTTGAATCTCGTCAATCTCGCGCAGGTCGTCGTCGGTCAGCAGCCAGTCTCCCGCCTGCGCGTCGTGAAGCACCTGCTCGACCGTCCGGCCACCGACGATGCTCGACGTTACGGCGGGGTTGGCAAGGGGCCAGGCTATGGCAAGCTGGACGATGTCTCGACCGTGGTCCTGAGCCCACGCCTTCAGCTTCTCGGTCACGGCGTAGATGCGCTCGAACAGCTCGCCCTTGAAGTGGGGCCAGTTGTGCCGTTCGTCGTCGGGCGGGAACTGGTGGCCGGGCTTGTACTTGCTGGCCAGCAGCCCCTTCGCCATGACGGAGTACACGATTGCTCCGATGCCCAACTCTTGGCAGGCCGGCAGAATTTCTTCCTCTGAGTCGCGGAAGAGAATGCTGTATCGAGGCTGCGAGCTATGGATCAGGCCATGCCGTGCAGCCTCACGTGTCTGGTCCGCGGAGAAGTTGGAGACGCCGATGTAGCGTATCTTTCCGGCGTCGCGGTGCTTCATGAGTTCGCCAACGGTGTCCTCGATGGGCCACTGCGGCTGCGGACTGTGTAACTGGTACAGGTCGATGTAGTCGGTTCTCAGGAACCTGAGGCTCTCGCCTAACGCCGATTGTATATGCTCGGCGGAGTGGTCGGAGCCGGAGACCTTCGTCGCCAGGAAGATTTCGTCGCGCCGTCCTTCGATAGCCTCGCCGATCTTGGCTTGGCTGTCGAAATAGCTCTCCGCCGTGTCGAGGAAGGTCAGCCCGGCGTCGATCGCCGCTCTCAGGGTGGTGATGGCCTGGTCGTACTCGATAGCGCCGAACGCGCCGCCGAGGGGCCACGTTCCGAAGCAGATGACCGGGACCTTCGGCCCGTCCTTCCCAAGCTGGCGTGTTCGCATAGTTCCGTGCGCTCCGTGTATGCAACTGTCTACCGCCGAGAGGCAAGAACGCTGCCAAGGCGGCAAGAATTTGCCACACAATTATGGGGTGGCCCTCATTCGATGGCAAGCGGTGTAGGCAGTCCGAACCCCTTTACCTGTCGCCCGATAGTAGATACCCTAAGCGCCCGACGGAAGACACCCCCGGCCCGGAGGCTTCTCAATGCCACGAAGCGGAAAGACACGACGGATACTGTGCAACGACGACGGCTGGATCATAAATACGCCCCATCCGCTCACGCCGGAGTTCATGTGGGAGCACATGGTCGGGACGTACGTTGACACCCCCATTGACGGGTTCCTCTGGTCGGTGGGAGGCCACGATACGTACTCGTACGAGACCGATATCGGCGAGAGGTTCGGAGAGGGGTACGACAACCTCGACGAGTCGCAGCAGCGGAGCGTGGACAACCTCAACTATCTCATGGAGCATCACGGCGGCCCGATGGAGGTCATCGCTGGGCTGTGCAGGCGGGCGGGGGTGGAGTTCTTTCCGTCGGTGCGGATGAACGAGCACTACGACATGCCGGAGTCAGCGCCGCAGTACTCGCACTTCAGGCGCGACAACCCCGAGTACCTCATCGGCAAGGGCGAGGATATTCCCGGCCCGACGTTGGAGTGGGGTATTCGAACGGGGCTCGACTACGCCGTACCCGCAGTGCGGAGCTACATGGCGAGCATCGCGGTCGAGCTGGTCTCGCGATGGGACGTGGACGGCATCGAGCTCGATTACATGCGCCACCCGGCCTACTTCCGCATCGAGGAGGGGTACCCGAACCGGTACCTGATGACCGACTTCATAGCGTACATTCGCCAGCAGATGGATGAGATCGGCGAGGCGAAGGGCAAGGATCTCGACCTGATCGTTCGCGTGCCCCCTACCCTGCGGGACTGCGCGCGGGTCGGCCTGGACGTGGAGACGTGGATCAGGGAAGAGCTGGTGGATATCGTGATCGCGGGAGGCGGGTTCATCCCGTTCGAGACGCCCGTCGACGAATTCGTCGAGGCCGCGGAGGGTACGTCCGTCGAGATATACGGCTGTCTCGAAGCGCTCCGGCCAAACCTCAACGAGCTGTCGATGCGAGCCGCTGCAGCCTTGTACCACGAGCAGGGGGTCTCAGGTCTGTACCTGTTCAACTACTTCAGGCTGCCGCATGAGTGGAAGCGGGATACGCTCGGCAGGCTGGTCGACGGCGACGCGCTGTCCCGACTCGACAAACGATACGAGTTCGACAAGCGGGGCCGGGTGCGTCCCACGAACCAGCTTGGGTTCTCGTTCCAGAACGCCATCCCGTTGACCCAGCTTCCGACCGCGCTGGAACCGACCGTCATCGGGCCGAGCACACTCCTGACCATGTCCATCGCCGACGATCTGGAGGGCGCGAAGGCTCAAGGAGCGCTCGGCGAGTGCACGATAGGGTTCCGGCTTGAGAACGCGGGAGCGGGCGACACCATAAACGTGAAGGTCAACGGCTCTGCTCTCGACGCGAACGCCGCGAGGAGATCGACCGACACCTGGAGGCGCACCGTCTATGCTCCCAACCGGGGGCACGATTCCCCGATGGAGACTACGGACGACCTTGAGCCCGGAACGGTCATCGAGTGGACGGTCGACACGCCGCCCTTGCAGTCCGGCGGGAACGAGATTGCGGTCTGGCTGACGGAGACCGACTCTGGGCGGGACGAGCCTCTCATACTCGCCGACGTGCGGGTATCGGTGACGTATCGTTAGCTATCAGAACCATAGGAACACCCTCAACGCAGAGGAGGAATAGAGTAATGGCGAAATATCGAGGCGGAGTTGTCGGACTGGGCTGGATGGGCATGCTGTACGACCTGGCGAACCGTATCGGCGATCGGTTCCACGTGGACGACGTCGACCGGCCGACGCCGGAACTTAACATTCATCGCAAGTTTCACCACTTCGAGAGTCCCGGTATGGAGGGGAATGCCACGTCGTACTCGGAGGCGATTGTCGACAGACCCGAGGTCGACCTCGTGGCGGCGGCGGACAGGGACGTGAAGCGTCTGAGGGCCTTCTCGGAGCGGTACGGCACCGAGTCGGTCTATACGGATGCGCGCGAGATGTTCGAGAAGGAGAACCTCGACATCGTTGCCGTCGCCACGAACACCAAGGGACGAGCCGACCTCGTGGTGATGGCTGTCGAGCATGGGGCAAAGGGCGTCATTACAGATAAGCCCATGTGCCACACGCTCGACGAGGCCGACCGGATGGTGAAGGCGTGCGCGGACGCCGGGGTGCCGCTCTCCTGCGGCGCGATTTCCACGACTCACCCGTCATTCGAACGGGCGAAGAATCTCGTCATTTCCGGCGAGATCGGCGACGTGATCTCGATTGAGGCGGGCGGCCCTAATTCTCAGCATCAGAACTGGTCGTACTTTCTCGATTCCCCGCCCGCGTGGGTCATAGGCACGAATGACACGCCCCGTTCCGAGTCGGGCAGCGACGAATTTCAAGGCCATGGCATGTTGGTGGCGCAGGACGGCACGGTCGTGCATTTCCGTAAAGGCTTACCGAACGTGCGGATCATGGGGACGGAAGGCGATCTCAGCTTCTCTTTCGGACTCGCCGGATCGTCGGGTTGGCGCCTGTCCAATGACATCGAGGCGCCGGGGACAGAGAGTCCTAAGCAGCGCACGGAGGTGCCTTTCGGCGTCCCGCAGTTCATACCGCCGTACGGGGCGGTCTACTCGCTGAACGACGTGATGCGCTGCATCGCCGGGGAGATGGACGAGCCGAAGAACTCCGGTCGGCGTGTCGCCGTGGCGCTGGAGGTCGAGGTCGCGCTCAAGCTCTCGTCCGACATGGGCGGAGTGCGGGTCGATCTGCCGCTGGAGGACCGCTCGCTGGGCCTGAACTACGACTGGTTCCGGTAGAATTCTCGTATACGAACAGTCTACTCGGCCCAAGTCGATCTGTTTCATAGCGAAATTGGTAGAGGCGGGGAAGAGTCGATCTCAGGTTCCCACGTGTTCCGACCCGGAAACCAGAGATGGCGATTCCTCAACTTGCCTACCGAAGACGATCACTAACATGGAACGAGACCGATTGCCCAGACATATTTGGGCGGATTCTAGTGACACGCCTCAACTCCGACAGCCCAATGAACCTCCAAATACGCCCCTTCGAAGACGGCGATCATGAAGCAAGTGCACGCGTTTTTTCCGAGGTATTCCCAGACTTTCCTATAACCGGGAACGACAGTCGGCGTGTCCGAGCGAGCCGTAGGAACCCCTTTAGCATTGTGGCGCGGACACCAGGTACAGGTCATGCTGTCGGCTTCGGGGAGATTTGGCAAGAGTCCCGCATGAACTACCCAGGGAAGTACTGGGGCTGGGTGTTGGTTGACCCTGAATACCAAGGTAGAGGAATTGGAGCTAGGGTCTACGACTGCCTTATGAGTGAGCTTTGTAAGCTTGGCGCGGAAACAGTCTGGGTGAACGCCCGGGATGACTATCCTCAGCATCTGCGGTTTGTGCGACGCCGCGGGTTCCATGAACTATGGCGAAATATCACCCAACGGCTGTGCGTCAGGGAAGTGGGTCTTAGCGGGATTGAAGATATGACAGATCAGGCGAGGGAACGAGGAACCAGTATTGTCACGCTCTCAAAGGAGATTCAAGAGAATGCGGACTACCTGCGAGACCTTAGCGAACTCCAAAACCTTATAGAAGCGGATGTACCACGGGCGGGCTACTTCACTCCAGCCACATATGAGGAATTTGTAGATGGATTCTCACGTGGAACGCATCTTCCGGATGGCTACTTCCTGGCGAAGCACGGAGAGAAGTACGTTGGACTAAGCTACCTACAGACTACAGAGGGTGATCCACGCATTCTAGAAATTGGGCTTACCGGGATTAGACCGGAGTACCGCCGTCAGGGGATAGCAAGACTCCTGAAATTGCACACCATCAAATACGCTAGTGAACGTGGGGTCGACGCAATCGAGACCGGAAGCAACTCTTCCAACGATCCCATTCTCACCCTCAACGAGAGCGTAGGATTCCACAAAACCTATGCTTGGGTTACATTTGAAAAGAGTTTGCATAACTAAAAGAATCACATTCCGGTTTGAAGATGGCGACGTGTACGATGTCGACCTTGTCGATTGTCACTAGAAAGAGGACAAAGCGATGGGAATGAAAAATCCCCCGCATCCCGGACGCAGCATCAAGCAGAACTGCCTGGAGCCCCTTGGTCTGAGCGTTACCGAAGGGGCGCGGGTGCTGGGTGTGGCGCGTCACACGCTCTCTCGCGTGCTGAATGGTCATGCCGCCATTTCGCCTGAGGTGGCCATCCGACTTGAGAAGGCGGGATGGTCAACCGCGGAGTTCTGGCTCCGACGCCAGACCTCTTATGATCTGGCACTCGCGCGCAGGAGTGAGGACCGGATCAAGGTTATGCGCTACGAGCCGCAGCCTACAAGCTAGAGAAACAGAGGTAGTAGGCGGGTGTGGTGGAGACGGGGGAGGGTCGAACTCCCCGTCCAGAAGAGGCTCCGGACTAGAACGTCTACAGGTGTAGCCGGTATTTGGTTCTCGCCTCCGACCGCCCTAACCGGCGTCGGTCATGTCGGTGGCCAGCCGATGAGTCTTTTGTCCTTCTTATCGGCGTCCGTCGGACAGCACCTCGAGTGTCGTCGCTCATCCCGCCCCGTCGAGGAGCGAAACGGGTGAACGTAGCCGCGCTTAGGCGGCTAGGGCTAGCTCTTGCTTGCCTGTTATTGTGATTGCCACCGGTTTAGCGAGGGTAGATGGCGCCTCGACCTGCAGTCCCGCGGAGGCTTCCCCTGTCGAAGCCACGCGTCCCCACAAAATGGATACACCGGAAAGTATATCACAGGGTAGGTCCGGGCCCTGTATGGTGATAAGGCCAGAACGCGAATGGGTTGCCTTAGAGAATGTTCAGGAGGTTAGCAAAGACCGTTCGCGGTGAGCTTGTCGAACCGTGAACCGCCCTTCGACAAGCTCAGGGCGAACGGAATGCAATCTTCGGCTGAATCCCTCAGACTTTCTTACTTTTCGATGGGCGCGCCGACGATGCTGCCGTACTCGGTCCACGAGCCGTCGTAGTTCGTGACGTTGTCGTAGCCGAGGATCTGGCTGAGGACGAACCACGTGTGGGACGAGCGCTCGCCGATGCGGCAGTAGGCCACGGTCGGGCCGTCCCCGGTGATGCCCTTGCCCTGGTAGGCCGCCTGCAGGTCCTCGACGGACTTGAACGTCCCGTCGTCTTCGTTGACGGCCGTGAGCCAGGGGATGTTGGTCGCTCCCGGTATGTGGCCGCCGCGCTGCGAACCTTCCTGCGGCAGGTTCGCGGGGGCAAGAAGCTCGCCGCTGAACTCCGCGGGCGCTCGTACGTCGACCATCGCGGACGAGGTCTCGCCACGGGCGATGCTCAGCATGTCGTCGCGCGTGGCGCGGGTGCTGAGATCCGGGTCGCTCGCGGTGTAGGAGGTCGCCTCGACGCTCGGCACGTCGGTCGTCAGGTCACGGCCCTCGCTCACCCACTTGATGCGCCCGCCGTTCATAACGCGGACATCGGCGTGGCCGTAGATCTTGAGCTGCCAAAAGGCGTAGGTGGCAAACCAGTTGTTATTGTCACCGTAGACGACGATCGTCGAATCCGGCGTGATGCCGGACGAGCCGAGAAGGCACTCGATCTGCTCCTTGTTCAGGATGTCGCGGGTCACGGTGTCGTTGAGCTGGGTCGTCCAGTTCCAGCCGATGGCGCCGGGGATGTGCCCCTGCTCGTATGCCTCGGTGTCCACGTCGACCTCGACCAGGACTACGTTGTCGTCGCTCGCGTGCTCCGCTACCCAGTCGGTATCGACTATCGATTCAGGATGCGCTACTTGTGCTGCCATTGTTCTTTTCCTCACTCTCCCTTAAAACTCTATGTGTGTGTGTTCGTATCGATTACATTCGGGGCGTCGATCTCATACCGCCTGTTCTCTACCCTTCGCCGGTTACCGAGACGCCGCAGAAGATTTCATAGTCGATGAGCTCGGTGACGGTGGGGTTGTCCCCGCAGAGGGGGCAGTTGGGGTTCCGCCGGATCTTGAGCTCGCGGAACTCCATGGTCAACCCGTCGATGAGCAGCATCCGTCCCGTGAGGGTCTCGCCGATGCCCATGATGAGTTTGACGGTTTCCGTCGCCTGTATCGTGCCGACCAGTCCGGGCATCATCCCCAGCACTCCGGCCTCGGCGCAGTTCGGGACCTCACCCGGCGGCGGCGGGTCCGGAAACACGCACCGGTAGCAGCCCTGTCTGGGCTGATAGACCGTCACGCGACCGTCGAAGATGAGTACGCTGCCGTCGACCAGCGGCTTATTGCTCAGGTAGGCCGCGTCGTTGATGAGGTACCGCACCGCGAAGTTGTCGGCGCCGCTGACGATAATGTCGTAGTCGGCGAAGATGTCCAGCGCGTTCTCGGCATTGAGCGGCGTGTTATGCGTGACCACGTCCACGTCGGGGTTGTACGCGAGAAGCGTGTCGCGGGCCGACTCGACCTTAGGCCGTCCAATGTCATCGTTGTGGTGAAGGATCTGACGCTGGAGGTTGGTGATGTCCACGTCGTCGAAGTCGATGATGCCGATCTTCCCAACACCCGCCAGGGCAAGGTAGAGCGAGATCGGAGAACCGAGTCCCCCCGCTCCGACCACGAGCACCTTGGCATTCAGGAGCGCGCGCTGTCCCGCGCTGCCGACCTGCGGCATGATTATGTGCCGGCTGTACCGCTGGACCTGGTACGGCGTGAGCGTTCGTACTTCCGGTGTTGTGGTTGCAACCATGCTTTACTTTTCTCCCTGAACCTTCCTTGGGGGACTCGCCTTGAAGACGTCAACGAAATGGCAAAGCGCCATTCAACAAAAACGCTCCACCGAAGGACGCAGGTCTTCACAGTGGAGCCGTATCAGGAGCGCGGGGCGACTGCGCGACGCTGCTTTTCTAAGCGGAGCGCCTCGTACAGGTGCAGTCTTCACGTGAATGGCGGAACGCCAATTCTCTAAATCCCGATGGTGAATTGTGGAGTCACTTGGTCAAGTATATCACGAGTCTCGAACCTGTTTTCAAGCGTTTTCGCCGTCAGTTGAGCCTATAACGGCTTGGTATACGGAGGCGCATAACATCCAGTACCCCAGCCAAGTTCCTAGTAAAGCTGAGGCCACGCTGATGTCATTGCCCTACCCGACTGTGTGGTACCATCGCGGCCTACTACAGGCGTGGAATTGAGGACTCGGAAAGGCAGGTATCTGATGGCCAATCTCGACGTGCTGACCTACGGATTCTCGTTCATCTCGCCGGAGGGCGGGTTCGGCTGGTCGTCCATCTCGCTGTTGGAGGTCGGGGGCCAGAACATCGTGATCGATACCGGCCCGGCATCGCGGCGAAATAACCTCTGGAGTGCGCTCGATTCACGCGGCCTCACCCCCGAGGAAATCGACCTCGTCATCCTGACGCATATGCACTGGGACCACTGCCAGAACACCGACATGTTCGGCAATGCGCGCATACTCGTCCACCCGAAGGAGATCGACTATGCGCACAACCCGAATCCGGCCGACCACAACGCCGCGAAGTACATCGCCGATATGATGGACAAGATGAGGGTCGAGCCGATCTCGGACGGCGACGTGGTGGCCGACGGCATCTCGATCATCGACACGCCTGGGCATACCCTGGGGCATATCAGCGTCGTGGCGGATGTAGGGGAAGAGAACATCATCGTAGCCGGCGATGCCATGCCGGACGGCGGCACCGTTACCCGCAAGCTTCCCTACAACGTCTTCTGGGACGTGAACGACGCGACCGAGAGCGTTGAGAAGATACTCGATTCGTCGGATGTCTTCTATCCGGGGCACGACCGCCCATTCCGTCTGAGCGATGGGCAGGTCGAGTACCTCCACGGCCCGACACAGGTGGAGATCGTCGTCAGCAACGAGGGCAACACGGTCGCGCCGTCACTGGCATACACCGTACACTCGGTGCGAGAGCCGAATATCCAACTAGTGCAGAAGCCGTGACGGCCTAACAGCCCTACCCGGCGTTGGACACTGACTCCAAGGCTTGCTGCTGGATGTCGAACAGCGCTTCGATGCCGTGGGCGGCCAGATCGATTAATTCGTCCAGAGCGTCGCGGGAAAATGATCCCTCCTCCGCCGTGCCCTGCACCTCGATGAACTCGCCGAGGTCGGTCATCACAATGTTGAAGTCGACCTCCGCCTGCGAGTCTTCCTCGTAGTTGAGATCGAGTAGCGCGTCGCCGCTGAGAATGCCGACGCTGGTGGATGCAACTCCACATTTGAGCGGGAGTTCGGGGAGGATGTCGTCCTCCACGAGACCGGACAGCGCCCGGTAGAGGGCGACGTAGGCTCCCGTGATCGAGGCGGTGCGCGTGCCGCCGTCCGCCTGAATGACGTCGCAGTCTACCGTGATCGTCCGCTCGCCGAGCTTGTCGAGATCGACGGCGGCCCGGAGCGACCGACCGATGAGGCGTTGTATCTCCTGCGTCCTGCCCCTCGGCCCCGTGCGCCCTTCGCGTCGACTCCGCGTGAGTGTGGCGCGGGGCAACATGGCGTACTCGGCCGTGATCCAGCCCTGCCCGGAGTCCTGCAGAAACGAGGGCACGCCGTCCTCAACACTGACGGCGCACAGCACCTGCGTGTGTCCCGACTCAATCGTGGCCGAGCCTTCGGCAAACATCAGCGTATCGGTGGTTATTCTCGTGGGCCGAAGCTCGTTGTACAGGCGACCGTCGCCTCGCGTCATGTAGGGGACTCCAAGTGACAGGCTGGAAGCGAGTATAGCACAGCAACACCCTGACTTCGTTTACATACGCCCCTTGGAACAGCTACAATATCTCTGAATTGCTCGGTGTTGTCGCAGGATTCGGGCGGGCCGCGTAGCCGGTCCCGTCTGTCGGGAGACTACCTATGGACAGGCACCCTCAATACCTCACGCCAGAGGGCATGAAAAAGCTCGAAGAAGAGCTGGCGCACCTTCAGAACGCGCGTCGCCCGGAGGTTGCCGCCAAGATCACTGAGGCCCATGATTCCGGGGGCGTCGAGGAAAACGCCGAGTACGAGGAAGCCAAGAACGAATTAGCCCTTCTCGAGGCGAGAATATCGGAGATCGAGAACGTCCTCGAGCGGGCCGTGGTAGCCGACAAAAGCATGGTCGAGAAGGGCGTCATAGGGTTCGGCTCGTCGGTCGACGTTCGAGACCGCACGAAGCGCAAGCGACAATACCAGATCGTCGGCTCGGCGGAGGTCGCGCCCCTCGACGGCAAGATCTCGATAGAGTCTCCCGTCGGCAAGGCACTCGTCGGCCACAGGGTTGGAGACGTCGTGGAGGTCGAGACCCCTTCGGGGGTCAATAAGCTGACGGTCACGAGGGTACGCTAGGAAGGGCTTGCTTCTTGAAAACAGCGGCACGCGCGGGGGCGTTCTTCCTATGAGAGGCGCCCCCGCTTTCTTATGGAGGCACTGAGATGTCCGAACCGGAAAATCAACTGATGCACGTCCGCACGGAGAAGCTTCAAAGGCTCCGGGACGCAGGCGTCGACCCATATCCCCACTCGTACGACCGGACCCACACTTCCCGTCAGGTCATAGACCTGCTCGAACAGGCGGAGGCGGAACACGACGGCGAGGGTGAAGCTCGCACGGAGACGGTATCGGTCGGAGGGCGCATCGTCCGGTATCGCGGGATGGGACGCGCCACGTTCGCCGACATACAGGACGGCGAAGGCAAGGTACAACTCCTTTTTCGTCGCAACAACCTCAGCGAGAGCTACGCCATGTTGAAGGAACTCGACATCGGTGACTGGCTCGGCGCGACCGGCCCCGTGTTCCGCACACGGACGGGCGAGGCCACCGTCGAGGTGCAGGACTGGACGGTGCTGTCGAAGGCCGTTCGCGGCCTGCCGGAGAAGTGGCACGGCTTGACCGACGTGGAGGCCCGGTTCCGACAGCGCTACCTCGACCTGATTGCCAACGAGGATAGCCGACGGATCGCTGTCATGCGCAGCAAGGCTATCAGCACCCTACGGCGATTCATGGACGGACACGGCTTCATGGAGGTCGAGACCCCCATGCTCGTACAGGTTCCCGCCGGGGGGACTGCCCGACCCTTCGCCACGCATCACAACGCCCTTGATCGCGACCTCTACCTGCGGATCGCAACGGAGCTGCACCTCAAGCAGCTCATCGTGGGCGGTTTCGAGAAGGTCTATGAGATCGGGCGGGTCTTCCGCAACGAGGGCGTCGACGTGACGCACAACCCTGAATTCACCACGATGGAGAGCTACGAGGCGTTCGCCGACTACACCGACGTGATGGAGATGGTCGAGCAGATGGTGTTCACGATGGCGAAGGAGGTGCTCGGCTCACCTACGGTCGAGTTCGAAGGGACGACAATCGACCTCACGCCGCCGTGGCCGCGACTTGACCTGCGCGAGGAAATCAAGCGTCGGAGTGGTATCGACTTCCTGGAGGCCAACGACATTGAGTCGCTGAAGAGCGAAATGGCCGCCATCGGCCTCGAAGTCCGACACCAGATGAGCTGGGGCGGACTGCTCGACAAGCTGCTGTCCGACACCGTCGAGCCGCACCTCGTGCAGCCGTCGTTCCTCGTGGACTACCCGGTCGAGATGTCGCCGCTTGCCAAGAAGAAGCGCGACGACGACCGCCTCGTGGAGCGGTTCGAGGGGTTCATCGCCGGCATGGAGGTCTGCAACTCCTTTACCGAGCTCAACGACCCAGTGGACCAGCGCCAACGCATGGAGCAGCAGGAACAACTCCGCAGCCGGTTCGAGGACGAGGACACCGACCGCCTCGACGAGGAGTTCCTGACGGCCATTGAGCACGGGATGCCGCCCACGGGAGGACTGGGCATCGGAATAGACCGCCTCATGATGGTCTTCGCAGGGAGGCGGAGCATCCGCGAAGTCGTGCTATTTCCGCAGTTGCGGAGTAGGTAGAGTTACGTCAGTTCACGCCTTTTCGGGCGTGAACATCTCGAAGAACTCGATACTCTGTTCTTCCACCATCTCTCTGAGCTGTGTGCTGAGTTCGCCCATGCTCGGCGAGTCGTTTCCTTCGCGGTAGGGGGACTCGATCTTCTCCTGCGTCCATTCCATGTAGACCGTGTTCGGCGTGCCCGGCATGGTGTACCCACTCCAGTACACTCGCACCTGGTCGCGCTGGCCCGCCTCGGTATAGCGGTTGCCTATCTTGTAGATCAGCTCCGCGGCGTTCTTCGTCTGACCGGGCTTGACCTTGTAAACTCGTCGAAGTACGTACATGCTCTCCGCTCCTTGTTGATGTGCCGAAATTGAAGTTATCGGACATGATATCAGGTTGGCTTGAGTGACTTGGTTCCATTGCTGTCGCCTTACTAACGAAGAGGGAAGGGCTTTTCTCCCTGCGGAATGCGGTAGACTGTGACCAGTCTTGAACACCTGACACTGGAGGACTTACACCCCATGAGCTGTCACGTTCCCATCCTCGTCTACCACCACGTCTACCCAGACGACAACCCTGAGCTTGCGATCACGACCGACAAGATGGCGTCGGGCGTCATTGGAGTTTCGGAGTTCCGACGGCAGATGGACTACGTTCTCGATAACGGATGGCAGATCGTCTCCACAACCCAGATCGTGGACTGGCTGGAGGGTGCGGGAGAACTGCCGGAGAAGGCCGTTGCCCTGCACTTCGACAACGGTTGGCTCGACACGCGCACGGTCGTCATGCCGATACTCAACGAACTGGGGGCGAAGGGCACCTGCTACGTCATCAGCGAGCCGACCGACGCCTCCTCGAAGGGTCTTCCCGCGGGGATTACGACGACTACCGAGGGCTTCGTTATCAAACCGTTCCTGACGTGGAACCACTGCCGCGAGCTGCTCGACGCCGGGTGGGAGATCGGAGCGCACACGGCGACGCACCCAAAGTTGGGGCAGGTGTACGAAGAGCACGGCGAGGATGCGCTCATGGCCGAGATCGTGCCGTCCAACGCGGTATTCGAGGACAACCTCGGCTACGTGCCCGACCACTTTGCCTACCCCAGCGGCTCACGGAGCGGTGTCACGGACGCGCTGCTCTCGCCACACTACCGCTCCCTCCGCCGCTGGACCTTCGACCAGCCGCCCGTATGGGACTTCACCGACGAGACGACCTCGCCCCAGGCCCTCGAATGCCAGAACGTCGACAACACCGTGGCCTTCGAGCACTTCAAGCGCATTTTCGACGAGGCGCTGGCGCTGTAAGAACCTGAAAAGTCACAAGAACTCATAGCAAATCGACCTAAAGTTAACGCCCAAGTTACCTGCGTTGGTTTAGGATGATTGCAGTTACTCTCAGCGCGTCCAGCTTGCACTTCCGACTCACTGTGATAACATCCCGACGGTTTCAGGGTGCGCACCCTTAAGCGAATGGGATCGTTCCAAAGCCGCAGGGCATTTCTTCAGCCTACAAATGCGCGGAGTGGAAATTGGCGACACGTCAAGGAGACAGACGCTACGACCTCCAGACCCTGCGCGGCGACGTCTTTGGCGGCATAACGTCGGCAGTGGTGGGGCTGCCGGTGGCGCTGGCGTTCGGCATAGCGTCCGGCTTGGGAGCGATCGCCGGACTCTACGGTGCTGTCGCAGTGGGTTTCTTCGCGGCGGTGTTTGGAGGAACACGGTCGCAGATATCGGGTCCCACGGGCTCGATGCTGGTGGCAATGACGGTCATCGTCAGCGCCAACGCGGACAACCTCGCCAAGGCATTCACGATAGTCATCATGGCCGGGCTCATACAGGTCCTTCTGGGCCTGCTGAGGATCGGTCGTTTCGTGGCATACACACCGTACTCGGTTATCTCGGGGTTCATGTCGGGCGTCGGGATCATTATCATACTCGTGCAGACGCTGCCTTTCGTGGGCGTGAAAATCGCCACCGGCGGGCCCGTGGAAGCCATTCGCACATGGCCCGACTTGCTCACAGACTTCAGGGCTCCCGCGCTGATTATCGCCGCCGCCACCCTTGCCGTGGCCGTGCTTTGGCCCAACAGATTCAACAAATACCTCCCCTCTACTCTTGCCGCTTTAGCCGTCGGAACGCTGCTCGGAGTCCTCTGGCTGAACGATGCGCCGGTCATCGGCGAGGTGCCGACCGGCCTGCCGGAACTCCAGATACCCGTCATTTCATGGCAAATGCTGCTGACCTCCATCCAGCCGGCCCTGGTCATCGCGCTCGTGAGCTCGGTCGACACCCTGCTTACGTCCCTGGTGGCGGACTCCGAAACGCGCACCCACCACAACCCCGACAGGGAGCTGCTCGGACAAGGCATGGGCAACGTCGTTGCCGGATTCATCGGGGCGCTTCCCGGCGCGGGCGCAACTCCCGGCACCGTGGCGAACATCAGGGCAGGCGGATGGACGCCGCTGTCGGGAGTCCTCTGCGTGGTGATCCTGCTGGCAATCGTCTTGGGCTTGGGAAGGTATGTCGAGTCGATTCCCCATGCGGTCCTTGCAGGCATCCTCATGAAAGTCGGCTGGGACACCATCGACTGGCGCTTCATCACCCGCATCCTCCGGGTTCAGAGGGAACACCTCCTCGTAATGCTGCTCACGCTCATACTCACCGTGTTCCTCGATCTGATTACCGCAGTGGCCGTCGGCATGATTGCCGCCGCCGTCACCAGCGCCCGCCAAATCGAACGCCTGGAAATGGACAGTGTAATCTCCGTGCCGATTCTCGACCAGGTCTTCTTCGGGAACATCAAGGACGCGGGTGAGGAGGTTGACGCCTTCAGCGCACGTGTCGGACTGGTGGCCCTCAGGGGAACGTTCTCCGTCGCCTCCGCTTCCAAGCTGATGAGCACCATCGGCGAAGACATCAAAGACCACGAAGTCGTCATCCTCAATTTCACCGACACCGTCTACATGGACGACAGCGCCGCCCTCGTAATCGAGCGGCTGATCGAGACTGCCAAGGTTGAGAACACCGAGTGCATCGTGATGGGCCTCGGCGGTCTCCCCGCCACGACGCTCAATGCCCTCAACGTGCTCAAGGACGTTCCTGAAGATCGCTTCGTCGGTACCTTAGAAGAAGCCAAAGAGACCGCGAAGCGGATACTCGAAGAGGAATAAGCCTTTCACATCAGAATGACGTCTATGCCCTTCCTCGCGCTTTGGTCACGTCCCATGGCGACATCGACCTGAACCTCAAGCCACCATCGTTCGATGGAGATCGAGTTGTTGACGTCCCGTTCAAGTTCCTTTGACAGTTGGACCACCCTTGGAAGGCGCGGCCCGAGTACAAGAGCCACTTTATATGTGCCGGGACGGCCCACGCTCAAGGAGGCGGAACTCAGGAAGACAGTGCTGTAGCCCGCTTCCATGGACACCGTCTGGACCGGAGTCCCCCGAGTAGGCACCTCAGATGCGTTATACCGCCCCGGAGCCGGAGCCCCGTCCATACCCATCGCCCATCCCGCTTTTACTTCCGTCCGACGAACCTGCGCCACGAGGTTTAGGGTAGCCTCACGGATTCTGACGCCGCCAAGGGGAGTGAGCGTAACATTCGCCTTAATCGTGTCTCCCAGCCTATACGTTTTGCGCTCGAAATCCAGCGAGATGTCCAGCGGCTCAAGATTGAATACCATGTTCGAGACCTCCTGTTTACCAAAGCGATGGACAGTTCACTGAACCGAAGGCCCTCGAATGTCGGAACTTCGACAAGACTCTGGCCTTCGAGCACTTCACTCGCATTCTCGACGAGGCGCGGGAAGGGTGCTAGGCGCTTGTCTTCAAGGGCGCTACGATCTCGACCTGCCTTCGCACCCTTGCATCACGTCCCATAGCGACATCAGCATGAACTTCAAGCCACCAGGGCTCAATGGACAGAGAACTGTTGGCGTCCCGCTGAAGCCCCTTTGCTTCTTGAGCCAAATTCTGTAGCTTCCGCGCTCTGGGATCCAATCTGAGAGCTACGTTGTGCCTACTTTCAACGTCCCTCTGCAACGACGCGTTGAGCACAATTTGCGCACTGTCGAAGACCTCTGTTGACATCTTCTGGTCGGTGCTCTGCTGCATGGGGATGTAGTCGGTCGTTGTGTACATATTCCCTCCCTGAATGTTTTTGGACCCTTCAAAACCCATCGGTATTCCCGTCCTGACTTCAGTGCGACGCACCTGCCCCATGAGACTGACGGACGCAGTTCGGATTTCGACGTCGCTGTTGGGTATCAGCGTGACCGTCACGTTTATCGTGTCTCCCAGCCGGTACTTTCTGCGCTCGAAGTCCAGCTTGATGTCCAACGGCTCAATATTGAATACCATGTTCGAGACCTCCTGAATGAAAAAGCGATGGTCAGTTTACTGAACCGAAGGCCCTCGAGTGCCGGAACTTCGACAACACCGTGGCCTTCGGGCACTCCACCGCATCTTTTAACGAGGCGGTGGAGAGAACTAGGTTGTTGTCTTCAAAGGCGCAATGATCTCTATCCGCCTTCGCGCCACTGCATCCCGTCCCATGACGACGTCTACCCGCGCCTCAAGCCACCACGGCTCTATGGAGAGACCTTGGTTGGCATCCTGCCGAAGCCTCGTCGCTTCCCGGGAAAGCCTCTGCAGCTTCGATAGCTTTGGGTCCAATCTTAGGGCCACGTCGTGCTTGCTTGCATCGCCTTCTCGCAGAGACTCGATAGCGACGATTGGAGCACTGTAGAATACCTCCGTTGATATCTCCTGTTCCGTCTGTTGCGCCGTGGGAATGTAGCTGGGCGTTCCGTGCAGAGGATTGCCTCTATGCAGTGAGGTAGGCCCGCCGTACGGCACCCTCCCCACCCCAACCTTCGTGCTGACCTTGGTGCGACGCACCTGCCCCATGAGGCTGAGAGAACTCCCTCGGATTCCAGTATCCCTACTCGGAGTAAGCGTAACGGTCGCATTAATCGTGTCCCCCAGCCGGTACTTTCTGCGCTCAAAGTCCAGCTTGATGTCTAGGGGGTCGAGATTGAATACCATGTTTGAGACCTCCAGATCGACAAATCACGGCCAGTCTACCAACTTATGCGTAATGCAGCAAGGCAATCACGCCTTGCTCTGCACACTACAGCCTAGCCGTTCACGTCATCTCGCTGGAACCGGTACGCTGGAGGGCGGCCTCCTGGAGCCACCGTTCGAGGAGGACGAATGACTCTTCTACGTCGTAGTCGAGTGACGCGATGGATACCGCGCGGAAGAGGACTCCGGTGGACACGCGGGCCTTTACGGTCTCGCCAAGGGGCGGGATGCCGACTCCAAGGGCCTTTGCCATGTAGTTGGCCGCCGCCATGCCCTGCCGGGTGAGGAAGCACCGCACGAGCTGCCTGTCCCGATAGACAAGTTCCAACCCCTCGTCGTCCTGGCGGAGCTCGAGTGCGAGGTGCGCTCTGGGGGTCGAGATGAGCTCGTCGGCGTAGTCGTCGATCCTGGTGTGCGGCTCCGGCATGGCTATTCGAGCGACATGGCGACGGCGGCGACCTCGCGGTCGTCGAGGGTGAATGTCCGGTCTACATTTCCCTTGCGGAAGCCGAGCGACTCAAACGCCGCCTGTTTGTCCTCGTCCTCGACGGAGAGCCTAGTGGCAACCCGAGCAGCGTCTTGGGATCGGGCCCACTCGATGGCGGCCCCGATGAGCACGTCGTATGAGTCGCGGAACCGCGCGTGGATGAAGCCGTCGACATTGCAGACGTTCGCGTCGTCCGTCCGTGCGGTGGCAATCCCCACGAGCCGGTCGTCGTCCGTCTTGGCTGCGAACCATGCCGTGCCATCGCGCTTGACCAGATCGTAATACTTTCGGCAGAGACCCATGCAGGAGCTCTGCATGGCGTAGCGAATGGATATCATCGGGACTGGCAGATTGCCGTCGAGCACCTGCCAGTCATGCGGCGTCAGGAGAAGGGGAATCATGGGAACACGGAGCGAGGCGTCGCCGGGAACGATGTTCACCTGGCCCGTAACGCGGTAGTAGTCCGCAAGGTACTCTTCCGGTGAATCGCCGGTGGTCACGTTGGCCCACACGTAGCTGCCCGCGATCCTTCGCCATCCGAGGCGGTGGTAGATGCGCGCGGCGTCGGGGTTGCCCGTGCCAAGGAATACGGCCTCTCCTCCTTGCGCGACGAACTCCTCGACGGCCTGCCCGCATAGTCGGGACGCAATGCCGCGTCCTCGATAGTCCGGCCGCGTGGCCACCTCGCCGAATCCGGCCAGTCGCGGGTTCGCCTGCGAGATCGTGATGCCGCAGGTGCCCGTAAGCGTGTCGCCGTCGCGTTCGAGGAAGGTAATTAGGCGACTGTGGTCTACCTCGTCACCGAGGAACACGCCTATCGGGATATCGGGGTCCTCGGAGCCGAAGATGTCCTTCCAAAAGGCGAACAACTCCTCGGCCAGGTCTTGTTCGATGGGGATTTCGTATCGCTGTGACACCTTTCGACTACGCCCTCCCGTTTCTGAGCACCCGTCCGGGACGGGCGCCTGTGTGCTTGCCTTCGTCGATCACCGACTCGCCCGCCACGAAGACGTAGGGTATGCCCGTCGGGTACCGGTGCGGGTCCTCGAAGGTGGCGTTGTCGATGACCGTGTCCGGGTTGAAGAGTACGAGGTCGGCGATTAGTCCTTCTTGGACGTAGCCCCTGTGCTTGAATCCCATACGTATGGCTGGGAAACCGGACATCTTGTAGACGGCTTCTTCAAGGGACAGCACTGCTGGCTGTTCGCGGACGTACCGGCCGAGGATGCGGGGATACGGCCCGTAAAACCGCGGATGGGGCTTGAAGTCCTTGTAGAGCCCGTCGGGCGAGATGGCGTTGCCGTCCGAGCCTATCATCGCCTGCGGGTGTCCCAGGAAGAAGCGGATGTCGCTCTCGACCCGGTTGTGGACGACGGCCATGACCCCGTCCTCCTCTTCCTCGATGAGTTGAAGCGCCGCTTCGGCGGGCTCAACCCCGCGCATCTCTGCGACCTCCTCGAGGTTGTACCCGATCAGCTTGCGGTTCTCCTCGGAATTGGTGTTGCTGATGACCTGTGTATGCCACAGGGGTGGTATCCCTCCCTCGCGGCCCTCGATCATTTCCTTGATGGCCATCTGCCGAAGGTCGGCGTCGCGGAGACGCTCCATGAACATCGGGACGCCCCCTTCCTGCATCCACAGGGGAACGAGTTGGTTCAGCCCCGCTCCTGCCGCCGTGTAGGGGTACATATCGTAGGTGATATCTATGCCTTCGTCGCGGGCGCGGTCGATCACATCGACGATTTGTGGACCGTGGCCGTAGTACCGACGGTCTACAATCGCCATGTGGGAGAACTGGACGGGGATTCCCGCGCGTCGCCCGATCTCGACCGCCTCTTCGACCATCTTGATGTGCCACCCGGGAAGCACTCGCGCGTGCGTCACGTAGAATCCGCCGTAGCTCGCCGCGACCTCAGCTAGAGCCACGACCTCGTCTGTGGGCGCGTAGCCCGACGGTGCGAGGGAAAGTCCGGTCGAGAGGCTGAACGCGCCCTGCTCCATCGTTTCGGCGAGGAGGCGCTTCTGAACGTCAAGCTCGTCGGGAGTTGCCGGGCGGTTTTCGAGAGCACCGCAGGCAGCGCGCAGGGGCGTATTCCCCACCTGCGGTGCGGCGTTGATGCTGACTCCCTGCGACTCCATGATGTCCGCCCACTCGTCGAGCGTCTTCCAGCGCCATTCCTGTCGTGTCTCGAATATCTCTCCAGTGACCTTTCGCAGCTCCTCCGGCTCAAGGTCTCCCATCGGGAACGGCGAGTAGCTACAGTTCCCGGTGACCTGTGTCGTGACGCCTTGGTACGCCATGCTCTCCCCGCCGGGGTCGTCGAGCAGCGTGAGGTCGGAGTGGGTATGCATGTCGATGAAGCCCGGCGCCAGGACAAGGCCGCTCGCGTCGATGATTCGCCCGGCCTCCGTCTCGGCGAGTTGACCGATGGCGGCGATCTTGCCGTCTTCGAGGCCGACGTCCGCCCCGTATCGAGGGGAGTTCGTCCCGTCGACGACCGTGGCGTTGGTGATGAGGGTATCGAAGGCCATTCTCGGCTCCTTGCTTGTTATTTGGACGAAAGGTCGGGTCGCCGTCCGGCCCCTTCGTGCCGAGCCTCCAATGCGGCTGCCGCATGGAGCACGGTCGCCTCGTCGAAGTGGCGGCCTATGAGATGCGCGCCTATGGGCAGGCCGTCCCCGCTCCAGCCAAAGGGAACGCTGATAGCGGGCGACCCTGTGAGGTCGAAAGGCACGGTGATGCGAAGGGAGTTTCGACCATGCACGCTCTCGCCGTCGATGTCTATGAAGGCCGAATCGTGCTCGAACGCGGTGGTTGTCGAGGTCGGCAGCAGCAAGAGGTCGTACGTTGAGAAGAGCCGCTTCACGTCCTGACGGAGCCACTCAGTGTCCTGGAGGCTGCGATAGTAGTCCTCGGCTGAGGGACGGGGCTGATCGAGCCGACGCTGCATGGACGGGGCGAGCTCGTCCTCGCGGCCCTTGATGATCGGGTCGAAGTCGAACGCGCCCTCACCGAGGAAGTACGCCATTGAGATGTCCTGCGCCTGTCGGTCATGCCATCCGGCGAGGTCGATCTCTTCGACGTCACAGCCCATGTCTTCGAGAGCGGCCGCGGCGTTCTTCACGACCTGTTGTATGTCCGTCATGACGGGAGCGAACGGTCCCTCGGCGCAGAAGCCTACTTTGAGCTTGGGGAGATCGCGGTCAAGGTCGCCCAGGTCGGGCATGGGAACGGGCAGTGCGTACGGGTCGGCATCGTCGGGACCGGTGATGATGGGCATAGCGAACGCTATGTCTCGCACCGAGCGAGCCATGGGGCCGACGTGCATGAACCGAAGGAGCGTTTCCGGGAAGTGACCGGTGAGGGGCACTCGCCCATGCGTCGGCTTAAGGCCCACGATTCCCGCGACGTGCGCCGGCCATCGAATAGAACCGCCTACGTCGCTTCCGATGCCGAGAGGAGACATGCCAGCCGCAATGGCGGACGCCTCCCCGCCACTCGATCCGCCGGCAGTGCGACCGATCATCCAGGGGTTCTCCGTGAACCCGTAGACGAGGTTGCCGGTCTCCCACCACAGGGCGAACTCCGGCATGTTGGTCTTGCCAATGAAGATGCCGCCCGCCGCAAGCAGGCGCTTGACGACCGTCGCGTCGTCTTCGGGATAGTAGTCCTCGTAGAGCTTCGAGCCGCGTGTCGTGCGAACGCCCTTGTTCTCGATGCAGTCCTTGATCGTGAACGGAACACCGTGCAGGGGGCCCCACGACTCGCCGCGCGACAGTGCGGTCTCAGCCGTGCGGGCGCGTTCCAACGCATCGTCGCCCTGGAGCTCGACAATGGCGTTGAGCCGAGGGTTCACGGCCTCTATGCGGTCGAGGTGGGTTTGGACAACTTCGACGGGCGAAAGCTCTTTCGCCGCGATTCGACGTGCGAGTTCAGAGGCGTCGGAGTAGTAGATTTCGTCTGTCACATGTCACCTCGAAGACCGTTCGAGTGAGGGTCGCGGCTGAGTATAGTTTTGACCCATGCGGAGTGTCAATTGAGCGCGTGGTGACGCCGGGTGTCCTGTGCTACAGTTGGCCCGTGCGTGAAGGGGTGAGAGCGTGGAAGACGCGAAGCGCAAACTGATGGCCCGTCTCCGCGAGGAGATATCCGACGGCCGCGTCATCGACGCGATGGAACGGGTGCCGAGAGAGGCCTTCGTGCCCAAAGATTACCGTCACGCCGCCTACGAGGACTCGGCCCTGCCACTCTCAGAAGGGCAGACGATCTCCCAGCCGTTCATGATCGCCACGATGATTGAGGCCCTGGGGCCGCGGCGCAGCGACAAGGTGCTTGAGGTCGGGACCGGCAGCGGTTACCAGGCCGCGATTCTTGCGGAGCTGGTGCGCGAGGTGCTCACGGTAGAGCGTATCAAGTCCCTAGCCGACACCGCAAAGGCCCGCTTGAATTCGCTGGGCTATGAGAACGTGACAGTCCGAGTTGCAGAGAAGCGTATCGGCTGGGCGTCGGATGCTCCGTACGACGGCATCGTGGTGGCCGCGGCGGCGCCCAAGCTGATCCGTGGCCTCGTAGACCAGCTTTCCGACGGCGGACGGCTTGTCATCCCCGTCGGCGGACGCCGCCAGCAGAACCTGATGAAGGTCGTGCGATCGGACACGAACTACTCGGTCACCACGTTGTCGGCATGCCGCTTCGTCCCTCTCATCGGTGAGGACGCGTGGCCTGAACCCGATTCGTAGGCCGACCTCTACGTAACGACAGGGGCGGGTACTTGACTGTCGTTCCCAATCACCATGGATGAGAAAAATCCCCTTCGCTGTCATTCTGAGCGCAGCGGAGCGGAGTCGAAGAATCTAAGATGTCCGTTCGACGGCGAAGCTGACCCGGAGAATTCTTACCCCGGGCTGGGTGTTGGTCATGATGAGAAGCGTGGCACCAGCTATCCGGTCTTGCGGTCATGGACTTTAGATTCCTCGCTACGCTCGGAATGACAGCAAAGGGAGGCCGGTCATAGCTGCAAATCCGTTTTACCTACCCCTAGCAACCCACGACGAGAGAGGGGGATAAGCAAAGGCCTGCCCCGTATCGAGGTACGGGGCAGGCGATTTGTTGAAGTGACAGGAGTCGATACCGTCTACTGGTAGTCGGCGGACATCTCGTCGAACGGCGGGGGTGTCAACTCACCGAGGAAGCCGGTGTCCAGTTCCTCTTCGGAAGCGTATTGGTTTGGCCTCTCGATGGGAGAAGTGCGGACACCCACGAGCTGCTGCTCGTCCTCGTGCTCTTCCAGTCCCAGCCGATCGCGTCCCTCATCCGTGAGGTCGAACCGGGCGGGGATGAGCCTCCCGATGATGACGTTCTCCTTCAGCCCACGAAGCTGGTCGACGGCGCCGTTTACGGCAGACTCCGTCAGGACGCGGGTGGTCTCCTGGAACGACGCGGCTGCTAGGAAGCTGTCCATGTTCAGCGACGCCCTCGTGATGCCGAGGAGGACCGGGCTGGCAGTGGCAGGCTCTCCGCCCTCGGCCAGGATTCCGGCGTTGATCTCCTCGAACTCGTAGCGGTCGATCAACTCGCCCGGCAGGAGCTCGGTGTCTCCCGCCGCGTCGACGCGCACCTTCCGAAGCATCTGGGCGACTATCACCTCGATGTGCTTGTCATGGATCGTAACGCCCTGGGAGCGGTAGACCTTCTGCACCTCCTCGATGAGGTAGTGCTGCACTGCCTCTCGTCCCTGAATCCGCAAAATCTGCTGCGGGTTCTTGGGGCCGGTGGTCAACGCCTCTCCGGCGGTGACCTCCTCGTCGTCTCTTACGACGATGTGGGCGGAGGCGGGGATGACGTACTCACGCCTGTCCTCGTCCGTCCAGAGGATGCTGAGGGTACTGTCCGTAATGTCGACGACACCGGAGACACGGGCTGTGACATCGGTCGATGCAAGCGCGGAAGAGTCTTCCTCATCCTCCGACTCGGCGAACGCGAGCCGGTCGCCAATGACCACTTCTTGTCCGTGTTCGACCGCGAGCGTGTGACCCTCGGGCAGGACGTACTCGTCGCTGTACTCTTCGTGGCTGGTTATGGTGATCGACCTTCCCTCGGTCGACTCGTGGATCTCGACGGTCCCGTCGATCTCCGAGAGGACGGCCTCGCCCTTGGGCGACCGCGCCTCGAACAGCTCCTCGACACGCGGCAGGCCGCTCGTGATGTCCGAGCCGGCGATACCGCCCGTGTGGAACGTCCGCATCGTAAGCTGGGTGCCCGGCTCGCCGATGCTCTGAGCGGCGATGATGCCAACAGCCTCGCCGATGAGCATGGGCTCCCACGTGGCTAGGGACAGGCCGTAGGCTTTTGCCGATATCCCGCGAGGACTCTCGCACGTGAGGGGGGAGTATACCGATACGCCCGGCACTCCTGCCTCCGCGATGGCGATGGCGGTCTCCTCGTCTATGACACCCTCGGCATCGAGGATGATTTCGCCGGTCTCCGGGTGCACCACAGGTTCCATGACGTACCGGCTCTTTATCCGGTCCTCGAACGGCGTCTTGAGCGGCGCGTCCGGCTCGTTCGGAATCCAGAATCCCGATTCCGTGCCAAGCTCAGGCGCTGCTATGACGACTTCCTGCGCGACATCGATGAGGCGGCGCGTGAGATAGCCGCTGTCCGCCGTTCGGAGAGCGGTGTCGGTGAGGCCCTTCCGCCCGCCGTGCGTGGAGATGAAGTACTCCAAAACGCTCAGCCCCTCACGGAAGTTGGACTTGATGGGCCGCTCGATGACTCCGCCCCTGGGGCTTGCCATGAGTCCTCGCATCCCGGCCATCTGCTTAATCTGCTGGATGTTACCCTTGGCCCCCGATGTCGCCATCAGGTAGATACCACGGTACTTGTGCAGGTCGTTTTCGATGACATCGGTAAGCCGGTTGTTCGCCTCCGTCCAGATATCGACGGCGTTGCGCTTGCGCTCTTCATCCGTAATGAGGCCGTCGAGGTACTGACCTTCCAGCATCCCGACTTTCTCCTCCGCCTCCGCGATGATCGATTCCTTCTGCGGCGAGACCTCGATATCGTTGATGCCGATGGTCGTGCCGGACTTCGACGCATACCTGAAACCGAGGTCCTTGATGCGGTCGAGGGTCTCCATCGTTCCCTGGTTGCCCAGGCGCCGGAAGCATTCGGCAGTGATGTCCTTCAGAACGGACTTGTCGAGTTCCTGGTTGTAGAACCCAAGCTCCGGCGACAGCGCATCGTTGAAGATGATGCGTCCTGCCGTCGTCTCGAGCCAGTCCGTCCGGCCCAGTTCCTCGCTGCCATTGATCTTCACGAGATCCGTCTTGGCGCCGTTGCTGCTCCCATTCGATCCGCCCGACCTGATCTCCGCGACGGGCCGAACTTTAATGAGCGCGCGCAGGTCGATCTGGCCAAGCTCATAGGCCAGCTTTACGTCTTCGAAGCTTGTGAAGCGCCTGCCGGTCCCCTTCGCGTCCTGCTTGACGATGGTCATGTAGTAGCAGCCGAGCACGATGTCGAGCGTCGGAGCCGCGATGGGTTCACCGGAGCTCGGAGCAAGCATGTTGTGCGAGCTGAGCATGAGCTTGCTGGCTTCGAGCACCGCACCACGAGACAGAGGCACATGGACAGCCATCTGGTCGCCGTCGAAGTCGGCGTTGAACGCGAAACACACGAGAGGATGCACCTTGATCGAGCCGCCGTCCACGAGGACGGGGTTGAAGGCCTGGATTCCCAGCCGGTGCAGGGTCGGCGCGCGGTTCAGCATGACAGGACGGGTCTTGACGACCTCTTCCAGGATGTCCCAGACCTCGGGCCGCGCCCGCTCGGCGAGCCGCTTGGCGCTCTTGATATTGTGCGCGTAGCCTTTGAGCACGAGCTTGTTCATCACGAACGGCTTGAACAGCTCCAGGGCCATGCGTCGCGGCAGTCCGCACTCGTTGAGCTTGAGGTTCGGCCCAACGGTAATCACCGATCGTCCGCTGTAGTCGACACGCTTGCCGAGCAGGTTCTGCCGGAACCGTCCCTGCTTCCCGCGAAGGAGGTCGGACAGAGACTTGAGCTTGTGGTTGTGGCTGCCCGCAACGGGCCTTCCTCGCCGTCCGTTGTCGATGAGGGCATCGACGGCCTCCTGAAGCATCCGCTTTTCGTTGCGAATGATGATTTCCGGGGCCTGCAGGTCGATGAGCCTCTTGAGGCGATTGTTCCGGTTGATGACGCGGCGATACAGGTCATTCAGGTCGCTGGTGGCGAACCTTCCGCCGTCAAGTTGCACCATCGGGCGCAGTTCCGGAGGCAGCACCGGCAGGACAGAGAGGACCATCCATTCCGGCTTGTTGCCGCTCTTGCGGAACGCCTCCACCACGCGAAGCGTCTTGATGGCCTTCTGACGCCGCTGGCCGGACGTGGTTCGAATGGTCTCCTGAAGCTCGACACGCTTGGCGTCGAGGTCCATCTCCTTGAGGATCTCGAGGACCGCCTCGGCTCCCATCCCGTCGGTGAATATCTCAGGGTAGGCGGCGCGAAGCTCGCGATGCTTCGTCTCGGTTAGCAAATCTCCCACTTGGAGTGCCTCGACCTCGTCGATCTGGGACTCGTACTCGGCCTCCAACTCCGCCAGGTCTTCTTCGAGCTTAGTGTTGACTCGGATGATCTCCGCCTGCGCCTCTTGAGCCTCCTTGCTCAGCGGCTCCTGCTCCTCTTCGTCCTCAGCCTCCGCATCCTCAGGGACGAGCGCGGACAACTCCTCGACCTTTGCCTCGGCGGCGGACTCAAGCTCCTCCGTCTTCTGGTCGAGCTCGAACCGCAGACGCTCAATCGCAGCCTGCCGGAGGTCCTCATTGACGCTGGTCACGAGGTACTGCGCGAAGTAGATAACTCGTTCGAGGTTTCGGGGGGACAGATCGAGCATCAGGCCAAGCCGGCTCGGAATGCCCTTCGAGAACCAGATATGGGCGACCGGGGCCGCCAGGGTTATCCTGCCCATGCGCTCCCTGCGCACCTTGGATCGGGCCACTTCCACGCCGCACCGGTCGCAGATGACGCCCTTGTAGCGAATCTTCTTGTACTTTCCGCAGTAGCATT
>VXLM01000022.1 GCA_009841605.1 Dehalococcoidia bacterium | reverse complement strand
GTTTGTAATCGGTGTCCGGGTTGCCGCGCAGGTGTTCGCCCTTCGTTTCGAAGACCAACACGTGTGGTTTCCCCTGGACTTCGCCCGCCATTGCAACGAAGTCAGGCCAGATGCGATCCTGCTTCCAGCCTCGCAGATAGTAATCCCCCCGCTGGCGGACGGCAACTCGGTGCCACCAGTGAAGCGCCTTTTGCTCGTCGAGGTAGCGAGCGAAACTGCGTTCCAAGTCGTTGTCAAACTGCCCGGAGAATATCGGCTCAAAGAGACTCAACTGGAGTTCTTTCCCGTAGTATTGCAGTGTCTGGTCGTCAACCCTGGCGGGTATTTCGTAGCTCTCAACCATGCGGAAGTTTGGCTGACCCGCCTCTAGGTCAAAGCGGATTTCGCCCTTCTTGAGTTTGCTGTGAAAGACCTTCTCCGCCTGGTTTTCCATCGTATCGCGCACGTATTCCCGCAACGCAAACGCGAGGTACGTGCGTCGGTCATGGATATCATCTTCTGTGTCACCCTCGGCCTCCAACTTCGCTATCAGTTCCTGCGTGATGCGGGCTGCCTGCCAGGGATTTGGCACTACATCGGACAGGCGGCGGGCAAACCATGTGATCTTCACTGTCTTGTCGATGTGCAGCTCGCGTTCGGGGTGATATACCGGCAGCGCGTCCCCAACGTCGACCGTTGCCGACTGCCACTTGGCGCGGTCCGGGAAACTGCCTTGTGGACTCGGGGCTTTGATGGAGTCCCAGTCAATTTCGGGGAGAATGTGACGCTGGTAATCCAGTTCCTTCCATTCGTTATCCTCATCGTGCAGCACCATTGGCAGGAAGATGTCCTTGTTCCGAAATTTCTCGCGTCGCTGAACGGTGACAAGGTGAAACTCCGCCGAATCGCTAACCACTGCCTCGCCCAGCCCCGTCAGCCCCTCGTGCTCCAGTCCGTTCTTGACATGCTGCACGGCGACGCCCACTTCAGTGTTCCAGCAGTAGACGTAACACTGATCGAGGGCCTCTCGGTTTGTGCGGCGGGCGTACGGCTGACGCATTACCCGGCCCACCAACTGCGTGATGGCTCGCTGAGCACTGGTATTGTCCAGTATCACCAGAACATAGGCGAAGGGGCAGTCCCATCCCTCCATCAGGGCGGCCTTTGTGATTATCCAACGTACGGGAGAGAACTCCGAAAGCAGGTCCAAGCCCGACAGTTCATCCAGTTCAGACGACTTGACCTTTACGGCGTCGGCGGAGACGCCCATGTTTTGGATCAGGTACTCCCGTACGTCTTCGGCATGGATGCGCTCTCCATCCCGCTGGTCTCTGCCCGTGCGCTCCACCCTCACTACCGCGATGGGTCGAATATAGCGTCCGTCGCTCTGTTGGAGTGACTGCGCCTCGTTGTCCAGTTTCTCGAGTTCGTCGTGCGCCTTCCCCAGCGTGTGCTGCCAATCGACCTTTGGGAGAGAGTGCACGTTCACCGGCAGCTTAATCATCTCTTCGTTCTTCAACTCCACGCCGGTAACGTCAACCAGCAGATTGCTGATGCCCCGGTTGGGCGTGGCGGACAGCTCGATGACAAGGCTGGGATCGAGTCGATTGACGGAGCGTACGAACTCCTCGTTCGACTCCGGTTTCTTAGCCCCGTATGCCTTGTGCGCCTCGTCGAGCACCACGACCGGGCGCAGCATCTTGATGACGTTGAACAGGCTGCGTTTGACCGGGCCGTCGACCGACACTCGCTCAAGGTCGGGATGGTCGTTCAGCAGCGTGGCGTCTCCCAGCGCGTCGTCGCTGTCCGGGAAAAGCGTGGGATAGCGTCCCGAATCGCGGAACATCCGCAGGAATTCTCTACCCTTCTGCCGGTTGGCTGCAGGCAGCATCAGCAGCATCACGCACAGGTAGTTGGCGACATCCGCGTGCGTGAACAGGTCGTCCTTTTCCAGCATCTTGACCCGTCCTCCGCTGGCGCGTTCCAGCATCTGTCGGTAGGGATGCTCTCTGCTCCTCAGCGCCGCTTTGGTCTGCTCGTAGATTGCGCGGGTAGGGGTTATCCACAGCGTCAGGCCGGTCTGACGGTGAATCCGCCCCAAAGTGGCGGCGGCCAGCAGCGTCTTGCCCCCGCCGGTCGGCACTTTGAAGCAGATATGCGGAATGGGACGCCCCGCGTCGTCCCTACGGCTTACGTACACGCCAGCAGTACCGGCGACGTTGCCGGAATCCGTCAGCTGCTGCCATGCGCTCTTCGGATAGTTGCGAACGTCGTCTGGAACGTCGACACCGGCATCTCGCAGCGTTTCAATGACCGTCTCAGATTGCGACCGCGCCTTGTTCAACGTATCCAGCCAGCGAACGAAGGCGTCCAAGGCGGAGATTTGGTATTCCTTCAGTTCCATCTATTGTCCCGATTTGTGCATCTCGTATGGCAGCTGGCAGAAGGTGATACCCATACCCGTGAGGTCGCGCTGGCCGATGTACTTCCCCGGCCCGAAGACGATTGCACGTTTCCCTTCCCCGCGGCTGGCCTCGCTTATGCGTTTCGACCGCTCCAGGTTCAGCATCCCCTGATTGCTGCACAGCCAGTCGACGTTGGGTTCGTACAACAGGTAATAGTCCGTTCTCTCGTCACTATAGAACAACCCGTCCTCGTTCTGACGTTCAAGGTCGGCCGCCCCGGCGGAGATGCCGGACGCTGTGTGCAGCAGGTATGCAGCAAGCGCCGAGTAGGGCGGAAGCGCGTCGCCCGCCAGCATCCCTTCCAACTCAATGGGACTGCCAAGCGTGCAGTAGGTGAACGAGCCCCCCAGCCCCTCGCGTAGCGACTTGTCCTTTAAGTCGGGAACACCGTTGATGACCCGGCGTACCCGCTCGGCAGTGATGGTGTCGGCGTAGTCCTCACACTCCACCAGAATGAACTTGCGGTCGCGACCATCCTCTTTGTTCAGGGCTAGGACCGCGTGGGCAGTGGTGCCACTGCCAGCAAACGAGTCCATCACAATGCCATCATCAGGACATCCTTGAAGAATCAACTGTTGAATGAGTTCGTGGGATTTAGGAAAGTCAAAGACTCGTGAAGAAAATATTTCTTCAATCTCTCGAGTGCCGTTCCTAGTGAAAACACCATCACCGACTATTGAAGAAAAGCCAGTGAACCTGTTCTTCAAGTCCTTGAGGAAGACTTTGACCCTCGGCCTTCCTTCAGGTGTTTCCGGCCAGAGTATTCTGCCTTCAGAGATAAGTCTTGCCATCCCCTCCTGGTCGTATCTCCAACCTCTAGGGGGGCAGCCATAGTTGATTCCTGTTTCCGGATCAATAAGGTCGAAGTGTAGATTTGGCCGGGACTCTTTAGTTGCGAGACCAACCATGTTACCACTAGCCCAATCACCTCTAGGATCGTTGTCTGGATTTGAATATTGTCCAGCTTTCCTCTCATCACCTCTTAGAGACGTTCCGTAGCAAAGGACGTATTCGTGGTCGATTGATACTCCCGTTACATTACGATTGTCTATATTTTGACGACTCTTCCAAACAAGCTCCGCAAGAAAACTGCTTTCACCGAAAATCTCGTCCATCAACATCCTTAAATGATGCTGCTCATTGTCGTCGATGGAGACGAAGATAACACCATCGTCGGCCAGCAGTTCTTTGAGCAGGTGGAGACGCGGCCACATCATGCAGAGCCACTTATCATGGCGCTCTAGGTCTTCGCCGTCTACAGAACCGTTTTCCTGCAGCCACTCCCTCATCAGCGGGCTGTTCACCTTGTCGTTGTACACCCATCCCTCGTTGCCGGTGTTGTAGGGCGGGTCGATGTAGATGCACTTGACACGGCCCGCATAGCGTGGGAGGAGCGCCTTCAGCGCGTCGAGGTTGTCCCCGTGGATGATGAGGTTGTCATCAGGGGCGGTCGGGTTGAGGGAGAGTTCGGCGTCGGGAACCAGCGGCCGGTAGGGGACAGTCAGGTGGTGAGCGTAGATATGCTGTTTGCCCTTGAAGTCTAGCTCGGGCACTGACCCTTGCTCCCCTCTGCCGGATGTAGGGAAATCTATCACTCGGTTTGGCCGATTGTCAAAACGGTCGAGGAACTCTACAATCGTCTCCGCGTTAAAGGGGATGACTACCGAGTATGAGCGCACGAAAGGACCAACATGACCACCAACATGACCACCACCAAGAGCAGGGTACAGGCATCCCTCGATCTCTACGACCGCGCCGAGGAGCTGATTCCCGGCAAGACGCAGCTCATCAGCCGGAGGGCCAGCAGCTTCGCGCATCCGGTCAGCCCCATATACGCCGACCACGCCAAGGGGTCGCGGTTCGTCGACGTGGACGGCAACGAGTACATTGACTGGGTGAACGCGGTGACCGCCATCATCCTCGGCCATGCCGACGACGTGGTCGACGATGCCGTGAGGGACCAGATCGGCAAGGGCAGCCTCTTCACGCTGAACAGCCCCCTGGAGATCGAGCTTGCCGAGTTGCTCATCGACACCATTCCCAGCGCGGAGATGGTGCGCTACACCAAGGGCGGCGGCGAGTCCTGCGCCGTGGCCGTCCGCATCGCGCGCGGGACGACGGGGAAGGACAAGATACTCTTCTCCGGCTACCACGGCTGGCACGACTGGTACCAGTCTGCCAACTACCTCGTCGACCCCGAATCGGGCGAGTTCCCCTTCGCGGGCATCGAGCCGACCGGCGTGCCAAAGGCACTTGCCGGCACTGCCATCCCCTTCATCTACGAGGACATCGACAACCTGCGGCAGCTCTTCGAGGAGAACAAGGGCGAGGTCGCCGCGGTCATGATGGAGCCGATGCGCTCCGAACGTCCAAAGGACGGGTATCTCGAAGCCGTCAAGGACCTCTGCCACGCCAACGACGCGCTCCTGATCTTCGACGAGGTCTCCTCTGGTTGGCGCATCTCCCTCGGCAGCGCGCAGGAGTGGCTCGGCATCACCCCCGACATGTCCGTCTTCGCCAAGGCCATGTCCAACGGCTACCCGATGGGCTGCGTCGTCGGCTCCCGCGAGGCGATGGAGCCTGCCGACCGCATGTTTATCTCCAGCTCCTATTGGAGCGACAACATCGGCCTCGCCGCCTCGGTCACGACGATCAACGAGCTCAAGCGGCGCAACTCGACCGAGTTCTTCAAGGAGTTCGGCGACAAAATGGCGGCTGCTCTCCAGGACGCCGTCGACTCGGTCGGCATCTCCGCCCAGGTCACCGGCATTCACACGGCGCCGACGCTGTCGTTCGACGTGCCCGACCCGGCCATGAACAAGCCGATCAACACGCTGTTCATCCAGGAGATGGCCAAGCGCGGCATCTTTGCTCCGGCCTCGTTCAAGGCGACAATGGCGCACACCGACGAGGACATCGCCATCACGGCCGAGGCCGCCGCCGACTCGATGCGCGTCATCATGCGCGCGCTCGAAGGAGAGCTCGACGCCCTCCTCGAGGCCGAGATTGGGCGGGAACCGTTCCGCCGCATCGTCAGATAGGAAGCCCCTTCGCGAAACACACGCGCAGTTGAAGGGTTGCACGACTCATGACATCAGAATCGAAGGCGGTGGATGACCAGTCCGACTCATCCACCGCGTTGGAACAGCCTCGGATAGTCCGGTATCTCCTGCTCGCGGGGGCCTTCCTGCCCGTCGTCGCCATGACTGTCGCTGTCATTATCTTCAGGAATGACTTCGATAAACTCCGCACGATTGAAGGTCTCGAACCGCTAGGCTACACGGGCATTCTCATCGCGAATGTCATTGGCAGCGGGTCTTTCATTCTACCGGTCCCAGGGATTGCCACCGTCATCATTGGGGCGACGA
The DNA here is from genome assembly GCA_009841605.1 of Dehalococcoidia bacterium. Classification (GTDB taxonomy): domain Bacteria; phylum Chloroflexota; class Dehalococcoidia; order Lucifugimonadales; family VXLM01; genus VXLM01. The sequence continues at coordinate 37,124 of VXLM01000022.1, read as the reverse complement.
TCTGGAATCCGCTCTTGGTCGCCCTCGCGGGAGGAACCGGCTCGACTATAGGGGAACTCGCCGCCTACCTTGCCGGCGCAGGCTCCTACGGCGCGGTCAGGAGAGTTGCCGGTCGCAGCAGGTGGTATGTGACGTGGTATGCCCGGCTCAGGAGTTGGATCGAGGCCCGCGGCATGATCACCATCTTCATCTTCGCGGCCACGCCCAACCCCTTCTTTGACATCGCCGGATTCGCGGCAGGCTCGATGAGATACCCGATCAACAGGTTCACGGCAGCCTGCTGGCTCGGCAAGATGGTTAAATATGCCGTCGTGTCGTACGCGGCCTTCTGGGGAGCCGACATGTTCTACGGCTGGTTCGAGTGAGCCTTCTTCAGCCCCGTTCGCGCTGAGCCTGTCGAAGCGAGAACTTTCGTTACCACCGCTCTTGCGCTAACTAGCTGGCTTAACGTGCTCCGCCATCTGGTCGCGGTACCACTCCGCACCGTGAACGTCCTTCTTGTAGTTCCAGCGCCCAACCTGAGGGTACATCATAATGCTCCTGTCCTCGACAGGGAGCTTGAAGGGCGCGCTCCCGTTGCGGGCAGACTCACGGAGCGCCATGGCGATCTCTAGGGAGTGACGCAGATCGTCCCCCGTCGTGATACTGAGCGGGTTGCCCGTGTCGAGTGCTTCGACGACCGCGTCGATGCTGGTCATCATCACCTCGCTGGGGTTGCGCCAACCCTCGGCGTCGCGTCCTCTGTCCCTGGGCGGTCTTGGCTTGAACACACCCTCAACCTCGTGCAGGTCGGGGCATTCTCTGGGGTCGTCGCCCGTCTTGAACAGCTTCAGACCGAGGCCGGTATTGTTGCTGTTGGTTATCACCCCGTGAGTGCCGATCACCTCCATCCCTCGATAGTCGGGGCCCTCAAAGCTGCTGAACGCCTCGATGCCGTTGCTGAACTTGATGTATCCGCCGAGCCAGCCGTACCACCGCTCGCCTCCGCCGTAGTCCTCTTCGTGCTCTCCGTGTGGGTCATTCGAGACGTAGCCGATCACATAGTCCACCGGAGACGTGTCGGCGAACTTCCGCGTGAGGTTCAGGCCGTGAGTGCCGACCTGGCCGTTGTTCTCGTACAGGTTGATGCGCACGACCTTCCCAATCTCGCCGCCCGCCGCCAACTCGTAGGCCTTGCGATAGTCGGGATGACTGGACACCACTAACCCGGCCGCGAACGGGATGTTCCGGGACGCGCACTCCTCCACCATCCGGTCGGCGTCGGCAAGGCTGCCCGCAAGCGGTTTCTCGCAGAAGACGGCTTTGACGCCCGCTTGGGCCGACGCTATCACGGCTCCCGGATTCGCCTTGACAGGCAGAACGGGAGCGGAGATATCGATATCTTCCTTCGCGAGCATCTCCTCGTAGCTCGCGTATCCGGGTACGCCGAAGCGCTCGCGGAAGAGTTCGAGGTTCTCCTGATCGGTGTCGGCGACCGCCGCGACCTCGGTGCGCGGGTGAAGGTGGTAGTCGCGGGCGTGATGGGTACCCTGCCGTCCTCCACCGATGATCCCGACGCGGTAGGTGGGTTTGGTGTTCATGATGCCCTCCTTTTTGCAGAACTTACCACCTCGTGGTCACCTTGTAAACGAACCTGTCAGCCCGTATCATCGTATGGGTACGGGGTGTGGCGCAGCGGAAGCGCGCCTGGTTTGGGACCAGGAGGTCGCCGGTTCGAACCCGGCCACCCCGACCAGACACACCCTCACGGGCACGTTGGCGTATGCCTCGCCTCGCGCGTCATCGACCCCAAACTATTCGACGAAAGCCGTGACATGAGACGACAGCGCACCATCTACTTCAACGACGCCCGCCACTATTACCTGTTCGTCTTCGAGCCTCCGATGACTATGGAAGACGCCTGGCGTCCCATCGACGAGGTGGCTGGTACCGGAGTGGACACCTTTGTCTACGGCGTGTCGCGAGTCGATGGGCTGTACTACCCGTCCAAGGCGAGCACACAGTTCAAGCACGGCGAGCATGGCCCCGACTCTCCCGCCTTCAAGCAGAACGCCTACTGGCGCACGTGGCACAACATGAAGAGCCTCGAAGAGCGCGGCCTCGACCCGCTCAGGGTGCTCATCGACCGCGCCCACGACAAGGGCATGGAATTCTTCGCCAGCCTGAGACTCTCCAGCTACCCCACTATCGACCCGGCACACGATGTGAAATCGGGCGGTCGTGGATGGGTGCATCGCGAAGTCCGCGACTTCCAGCGCGAGGTACTCCGAGAGCTCGCCGTCGACTATCCCACCGAAGGAGTGGAGCTGGACTTCGCAGCCGCGCCGGGCGGATCGTCCCCGCACTTCCGCGACAAGGACGACGCCCGCGAGTACACGCCCGCCGTCACCGAGTGGGTAGCAGAGGTCGCTGACATTGTCCGAGACCGCCCGAGTTCTTTCGGAGAAGTGGGCGCTAGAGTCTATCCGACCGAGGACCTCAATCTGAGGCAGGGCTTCGACGTTCGGCAGTGGCTCAAAGATGGGTCGGTCGACTGGGTTGCGCCGCTCCTCTACGCGCACAACCAGATCGACCCTCACGTCGACCTGTCATGGCTCATTGAGGCTGCGCACGATGTGGATGTCTCCGTCTACGCGACTATCCAGCCCCACCATTTCGACCCCGGACGTGAGAACTTCGTAACCGAACATGCCACGCCCGCCATGAGACGTGCGGCCGTTGCCGCATTCCGCGAACAGGGCGCGGATGGGATGTATACGTGGTTTCTCCCCTGGCCTTTCGGCGACGCTGAACGACGAGTCCTTTCGGAAATGGCCGACCCCGATCTCATCGTGGAAGCTGACAAGCACTACGTCGTATCCCGTCGGAGCGACTTTTCCAAACGGGCCGGCTTGGAGACGCAGCTGCCTGTGACCATCGAGGCGTCCGATACGGGCACGGCGCATCAGTTTCGACTCTACTGCGCCGACGACCTGCAGGGCAAAGCTGACCGAATCAAACAGGTGCGCCTCAAGGTGTACATCGGCGACATCGTCTCGGAGGACAAGGTACGGTTCCTCATCAACGGGGAGTCGCTGGAAAACGAGACGTGCCTGCGACACTTCCCGAAAGGTCTCCCGCCGTATCACGGACAGTGGCTTGACTTCGATCTGAGACACGTCCGCCCCAAGAAAGGCTGGAACACCCTTGAGATCGTCCTGGACGGACGGCCCGCCGACCTCATCAGCCCATTGATGGTGCAAGACATCGAATTCATCGTCGAGTACGGCCCCTATCCCTCGACACCCAACCTTCACGCCCGCATCGGACGCCAGAACGAGCGGCCTGGAAGCTCGCAAACGCTATGGACTGAGGTGACACCCCGTGAGGAATTATAGCATCGCCATGAACATAGAAAGCAAAGCGGGCGTCAATCCTCGAACGTTCGAGGTCGGCTCAGTGGCCGGAGCGCGATTTACCGCCCGTGATGTCGATGGCCTCCGCCAACAAATGGATGAACAGCTCGCGAAGGAAGGCCACTTCTCGTCTGCCACACACACCAATCCCTCGATCTTTCGCATCGCGCGGTATCTCCTCACCCAGGACACGGAGTTCGAGGTGCAGGGCACCATGACGGGCGGCGAAGGCGAGGTCGTGGCAATTCGCGACGGCGACGAAATCTTCATCTCCGTCGGCAGCGACCAGTGTGACCGCGAGCTCGACCCGATCTTCCCCGACAAGCCGAAGCAGATGTGTCCCCACCCGATGGCCACTACCGCTTGGCCCTATGCGGAAGTCAAAGACCACTGGGACGACTTGAGAATTCAAAGCACGGTCACCGTTCAGGGTCACACCGTTCCGCTTCAGGACTCCCGGCTCGAAGCGCTCGTCACGCTCGAGTATCTCCTCGACATGCCAACCGTACGGTCGCTCCCTGACGTTGCCTTCCTGTACTGCGGCTCGTCGCCGTTCCTCGAAAGCGCCGAGGAGGCGGTCAAGGAGCACGACCTGTCTCCCTTCACCACGTGGGGCGTGGGCGACGCCTTCTCCGTTAGGCTCTTCGACCCCGTCCTCGAACGGTCCATCGAACACAGCTTCGTGCCCGTTCCCGTCGGGGACGACCTCGCCGAGCGGCAGTCGAAGGACAGAGCGCTCTCGAACTTCCCGATGATGGACTGAACATTACCCCGATCACTGCACGCCTACCTACGTGGAAATTTATGCCCAACTCCTCCAACTCCACCTACACCACACTCATACGGGATCTACCGGAAGGCGAGCGTCCCAGAGAGCGGCTCGCTAAGTACGGCGTCTCTGCCCTCAGCAACCCTGAGTTGATCGCCATTCTCCTCCGCACGGGCATGAAGGGGGAGAGTGTGTTGAACATGTCCTATAGGCTAGTGTCAGAATTCGGTGGCTTTGAGAAGATGGGTCAAGCTTCCTTCACCCAATTGTGTTCGCAAGACGGCATTAGCGAGGCAAAGGCATGCCAGCTTCTCGCGGCTTTCGAGTTGGGGCGGCGTCTCATATCACTGAGCCCGAAAGAACGCACTACGATCAACTCCCCGCGCGATGTCTATAACCTCTTGGGGGCAGATATGCGCTACCGAGACCAGGAGCACCTGCGCGTACTGCTCGTATCAACCAATTCCGAGGTGGTCGGCAACCTCGAAATATACAAAGGCACAGTTAACTCTGCGGCGGTCCGCGTGGCTGAAGTCTTGAAGCCCGCCGTCCTTGAGAACGTTCCCTCAATCATCGTAGTGCATAACCACCCATCGGGTGATCCCTCTCCCAGCGGCCCGGACATCATGATTACCCGCCAAATCAAGCAGGCCGCCGAGCTGCTGGACATCGAGCTGCTCGATCACATCGTCATCGGTGGCGGGACCTTCGTCAGCATGAAGGACAGGGGACTGGGATTCCCCTCATAGGGCAAGCCCTCCGACACTTCAGGTTGGTCTACAAAGTGAATCGAGGGTCAATAACAGCCCCAATCCACATCGGCTCGACCAAGCAGCTCTTTCTCGACGACCACGTCGTCGATATCCTGGACAGCGTCGCGCGCCAAATCCGTCGCCCTGTACGCATTCCAATTTGCCCGGCCTCGTACGCGGCAACCCCCCGCCAACCTGCTTGCACCGGGAGTTAGGGAAGCGCCCTGGTCCTACACACCATTCACACGACAACAACGGAGGAAAAACTCTATGCAAAACATAAGAGTCGGAATCATCGGAGCGGGAGCAGTCGCGCAGTCGCGGCATATCCCCCGCCTCAAGGACATCGAGGGCGTTGAGCTAGCGATGGTATGGAACCGCACATTACAAAAGGCCGAAGAGATCGCCCGCGAGTTCGGGTTCGCTCAGGCCATCGCCGACTGGCGGGAGATCGCCGAGTCGCCGGACATTGACGCCGTTGTTATCGCGACCCCGCCCGGCACTCACCACGAGATGACGCTCGCATGCTTGGCCGGCGGCAAGCACGTGCTGTGCCAGGCGCGCATGTCGCGCAACCTCAAGGAAGCCCAAGAGATGCGGGACGCGACGGCTGAGTCGGGCAAGGTGACGTGCCTCTATCCCCCCTTTCCCGGCCTCAAGGGTGACCGCACAATGCTTCGCCTCCTGCACGATGAGGACTACATCGGAGAGCTTCGCGAGGTCCGCGTAGTCGGCATGGCCGCACCGGCCGCTAGGGACTCATACGACTGGCGTCGCGATCCCGACGTGAGCGGTCTCCATCTCCTGACCATGGGTATGTGGGTCGAGGTGCTGAACCGCTGGGTAGGCCCCGCCACGTCGATCGGGGCTAGGGCGGGCTACCACTTCGACAAAGTGAGAAACGCCGACGGTGAGTTGGTAGACGCCACTGTTCCCGACTCGGTATCCATAACCGCCGACTTCGAATGCGGCGCGACGGCCTCCTACCACTTCTCCACCGAGGCGTCGTTTGCCGGCCCGCAAAAGATCGAACTATACGGTTCCAAGGGCGCGCTCATCTACACCCTGTTCGGTGACGAAATTCATGGCGCGACCGCGGGCATGTCCTCCATCCAGCCTATCGAACTGCTACCCGACGAGATACGCCTCCAGACCACCGACGCCGAGTTCATCCAGGCCATCCGCGAGGGAACGCCCGTCCATCCGTCCTTTGACGAGGGAGTCCAGTACATGGAGTTCTGCGAGGCGGTGGGACAGTCCGTCATGTTCGATAGGGTCGTCGATCTCTCCCCGGAGCCTCTCATGGCCACGTGGGGCAGGACACTGTAGAAAAACTTTTGGACCGGCAGCGTGTCCGCAGTCGCAGAATTGGCGCGCGGTCGGCCGGTCGAGGAGATTCGCGGAGCTCTTACGGCAGGTTGGAAAAGGACTGAGTTCGTGCGGATGGCAAATGCAGTCACGATAACCAAGAGGAATTCAAGAATGTTACAGCTCCTAGGGACGAGAACGGCAGCGCTTGAGGATGTCACAATGGTTATAAGGTCGGTAGCAACATGGATGGTGGTGATTCTGCTGGCTGGAATCATTGCTGCCTGCGGTTCTGATTCCACACCCTCGGCGCCGTCGGCGCCGAGCGCTGTTGGGCCTCTGAAAATCGGTCTGCTGCTGAACTTCAGCGACGGACCAGCCGGAAGGGCTGACGACCGGCGGAAAGCCTTTGAACTGGCGATCAAGCACGTCAACGATGCAGGAGGCGTGTTTGGGAAGCCGGTCGAAGTGGTCGTGGGAGATTCGACCTTAGACCCTGATATCGCCGCCGAGGAAGCTCGACGGATGATCGAGGACGCGGGTGTTCATGCCATTGTTGGTCCCAGTTCGAGCGCAAATACGCTGGTTGTTGTCGAGAGGGTGACCGGACCAGCCGGCATTCCGACCATTAGCCCCTCAGCTACCTCGCCAAAGCTAACCACGCTTGCAGACAACGATTTCCTCTTCCGCACCGCGCTGTCGGATACCTCCCAGGGCCCGGTCCTGGCGCGTGTTACCCGCGAGCAGGGGTTCACCAATGTCGGCTTGGTCTATCGAGATGATGCTTGGGGACAGGGCCTCTTCGAGTCATTCCAACAAGCTTGGACAGGCCCCATTGAGTCCGTGGCGGTCACGCCTGATCAAATCACCTACCTTCCCCAGCTACAGCAGACGGCGAGCGCGGGCGCTCATGCTCTTGTTGTAATCACCTTCGAGGCGGAAGCTGAGACGATAATCCGAGAGGCGATTGAGAATAACGTATATGACAAGTTCGTCTTCGGCGATGCTTCGAAGAGCCCGGATCTGGTCAAAGCGATTGGAGGCGACCACCTTGGCGGTATGTATGGCACGGCAGGAGCATCTGCGCCCGATAGCCCGTCCTATGCTGCATGGGCTGATGCATACATCGGAGAATACGGCGAGTTGCCAACCTTCGCTTATGCCGTCGAGACGTATGATGCGACCATAGCCCTCGCCCTTGCAGCCCAAGCTGCCGGAGGTGTCGATGGCAACGCCATACGAGACCGGTTACGGGCCATTGGGAGCGCGCCGGGAGAGGCTGTGCTTGCTGGCTCGGAAGGTATTGCTTCTGCCCTTCGCATTCTCTCGGAAGCCGGAGAAATCGACTATGAGGGCGCTTCTGCTACCTTGGACTGGGACGATAACGGCGACCTGCGCCGTGGTCACATAGGCATCTGGCGCTTCAGGAAAGATGAGACGATCGAAGAATTGGAGACCGTTCCCTTCGAGTATTAGTGGTTGCGACCTGCCCTAACGAATCATGAGTCGGATCCGAGAAACACCGGCTGCGCCCACGCCTTGTCGCCACCGGACGACAGCACGGTCGCCCGCACATAGCCCTCGTCACCATCGAAGATGTATCGGGGCCGCAGTCCATCCTGCTCCGACAGCACTCGCCCGTGCTTGCCGACGAACTTGGTGAGGAACGACTCGCCCGGTCTCTCGCGTATCTCGATGGACAACTCCGAGAGTGTTGGGGTCACGTCCAGCAACTCGACCCCGTTCGACGCATAGAATTCCCCTTGTCTCAGAGCGGCAAGTATCGTTTCTTCGGTTAGTGAATCAACGCGCACACAGACCCATGCTCGTCCGGGATTCGCGCGATCCGGCCGAAACTCGTCATACGTATGGGCGTCGTCCGTGGCGAGGCCGTAAAGACGCTGACCGCCACTAAGCACACCGTCCCATATCTCTTCGCTGCTCGGTCTGCCGTTCCCACCTTCGTTATTCTTCCCCGGCCCTCCGCCGTTGAACACTTCGATGAAGCTCGCGCCGCTCGTTAGCAGGGCGTGCTCATGAGTGAAGCTGTCCCGGTCGTTTGGATGGTTCAGCGAAGCCACCCCGCCGGCTGCGAGAATGCCGTCGATGCTGGCCTGCATTGTTGGGACCTTTTCATCCAGATCGATGAACTCCACCGACCTCGTTATGCCGAAGCCATTGACGTGGATCGGCCCATTTCCGCTTGGCATATGCTTGCCGACCTCCTCGCCCCTCACCATCACCAACTCGTTGGTTTCGTACTCGGTGAGCTCATTGTGGTCGGTGATGGCCAGCCAGTCGTAGCCGTGCTCCTTGTACCAACGAACGACATTTTCCGGCGAGGCCGGTCCAGTCGACCCGAGCGAAGAGGTGTGCGTGTGAAGGTTCCCCTTGTACCAGAGGTTGTCCATCAGTGCTTGGGCCTAAAGATACCGAATGAGCTTGTGTACGAGTGGAGAAACGTCGATCCTCCGACGGGGCCGATTTCGCCATTACAGAAAAAGCCTGTCAACGGCATCGGGCTAACCTTATCACGAAACATCTGCGTGTCGTGGTCGGGTTGGCCATAAAGATATTCGCCGCGACCGAGACAGGAGAACAGCAACGCCCCCGTCTCCTCGTAGATCGGACCGCGTGCCGAGTAGGTCGTCAGCATGTGATCAAGGTCATGTGCCGATGTCGCGGCGTCACGGACGTGGAACTGCACCGTCTGCCCTTCCCTCAGGACCTCCGAGACCGATAACGCGCCTGTGGCGTGATCGCCACCGACGATGTTGCGGACCAGGAAATCGCCAAGCTGGGGGGTCTCATTCATAGGGTCCATGGCGATGCCCAGAAACACCGCTTGTTGAGCAAGCCGCTGGTCACTGGCGGTCAGACCGCTGTAGGTCCGTTGCAGAACCTCAATTGGTTTCTCGTCATCGAGGCCGGTCAAAAGGTTCCGATTGACGGATGTCACCTGCATCGGCCGCCCTATCGGACGGCAGCCCTGGGCGACGATCGTATCGACGGTTACGTTCCCACTGAGCGCCACGCCAACCGCCCCTGAACGATAGACCTCGTCGTCTAGAAACAGCGCGTTCCCGCCCGGTCGCTGCCCTCCGCTCGCCATTCCTCCAATTTTCGAGCTTGACGGGTATGCGAAGTCCAGTCCCATCACAAACTGTTCGGGGTCGAACGAGAAGGGATCGACGAGCAATACGAAGTGAGCTTCATCGTGACTCTGAGTGTGAAACAATTCCTTCCAACGATCGGGCGGGGCATCGGCATCGGGCAACTCCGATGTCTCGGCCCGGAACGGAGCTACATTCACATCAGGTAGGTGTGCAGCGGCTATTGCCATGCCAGGTCTGTGCTCGACCTCTTGCCCCGCCCCGATGACCCCACCTGCCGAACAGCCTACAAGCGCCCCGTGGGGGAATTCTTTGCGAACTAACTCCGGTACTCGGTCGAATCCGGACGCATGATGTTGAGAGACGAACACCACCACCAGATCAGTGTCCACGTGTCCCATCTCATCGCGCATTGCCTGCCCGCACTCGACAATTGCCGAGTCGAGAGACGAGCTTTCCGAGACTGCCGAACACCAACGCATAGAAGACTACCTCGCTAGTCCCACGGCTCGCCGTCGTCGCCGAGCGAAAAACCAAGCCCTTGAATGCCGTCCTCCAGTGTAGGCTGCCAGTCCCTTATCGGCATCGACACGGGCGCAACGATTCGATGCTGCCGTCCTCATTCGCCGTCACAGACCCGTCACCCGCCTTCTCCAACGGAACGCTGATCGTCTCGCGGTCGATCTCGAATCGGTCGGTGACCTCGTAGATTGCCATCATGTCTTCCATTCCGATGATCTCACCGGTCATCGCTCCTCCGCACGTCGCCACGGAACATGGACGGGTAGGGTATGTCATCGTGGACGGTCATGCAAACCCCGCCGCTCCGCACACGCCGAAACCAAGGATGGTCGCTGCTTCGTATTTAACTATGAGGAATATACTAGGAAAACCCGGCCGAGGAGGTCCCCACCGAATTGCGTAAAAGCGAATGAGAGACGATATTCGCGCGTTTCTAGCCCTCCGGCTCCCGGACGACGTGACTGCCGCTTTGGGTCATCTCACCGACCAGATGGCTCAGGCCAGGGTTGGCGGATTCAAGCCCGTCAGACCCGAAAACATGCATCTCACTCTGAAGTTCTTCGGCAACATAAACGCCCGGCAAGTTGAGTCGATAGTCGATACCGTCACGCACACCGTCACATCGATTCGTCCGTTCACGCTGCGCCTGGGAAACGTCGGTGCGTATCCCAACAACAGGAGTCCTCGCGTCCTCTGGGTCGGACTGGACGGGGACGTTGCGCCTCTCCAGGACATCCACCGGCGTATAGAGGCAGCGCTCGGGCAAATCGACATCAAGCCCGACACCCGCGAATTCAGACCGCATCTGACCATCGCGCGAATACGCGATCACGCCTCACACGCCGACCGCCGGAAGGCTGCGGAAGCACTCTTTTCCGCGGAGTTTCGGTCCGGGCTTTTGATTCCAGCGGATCGTGTCAGCCTCATACGAAGCGTCCTTCGACCGCAAGGGCCGCAATACACCTCTCTGGCTGAAATTTCCCTCGCCGGCAATGAATAGCCTCGGTTCCGCTTTCTGACTCAATACCTTCCTACTCTTGGTTGACGCGCTCACCACATTCGTCGATTATTGTCCGAAATGGATCAGCCGCTTCGACATCGACCAGTGAGACTCTGAGATGGCGACCGCAGCCGTACTCGGGTTTCTCCAAGGGTTTGTCGAGTGGCTGCCGGTAAGCTCCGAAGGCGTCGTTGCCGGAGCCTACGCCCTCATATTCGATGCCTCGCTCGATGAGGCCGTCCGATTCGCGCTCTGGCTCCATCTGGGCACCGTTCCATCTGTTCTCATCGCCCTGCGACGCGACATCATAGACATCGTGCGAGAGTTCCTGGCTAGGCCGCAGACCCCGTCGCCAACCGTCCGGTTCCTCGTAGTGGCGACGATTATCAGCGGCGTTGTCGGCTTACCCCTCTTACTTACCCTGAGTGATATTTCCTCCGTCGGCGGCACGGCGGCAACCGGTCTGATCGGGTGCTTTATGCTTGTAACCGGATACATGCAACTGAGGCGGCGAGAAGAGTTGGACAAGCATGTTCGAGAAGAACTGAACTTGCTCGACTCCCTGCTCGTTGGTGTGGCGCAGGGCCTCGCGGTGATTCCCGGCCTCAGTCGCTCCGGCATGACCGTGGCCGCGCTGCTGTCACGACGAGTCGACCGCAAGCGAGCTTTGACATTGAGCTTTCTGCTGAGCGTCCCCGCAAGTCTGGCCGCCTCCATATACGTCGGTGTCGAATCTGGTCTTGTCTTTGAGGCAGAAGCCATCCTCGCGGCGTTCGTGGCATTCGTCGTCGGGCTGTTGACGATCAAGGCCCTGATGGCGGCCGCCGCAAAGATGAACCTCGGATGGTTTGTAACCGCCGTCGGCGTAGTAATTATCGTCGGTGCGCTCATTGCCTGGCTGCTCTGAGACGGTCTCCAGTCCAGCGCCGGAAGCGTGTGTACCTTCCCGCGAGGGCTGTGATAAACTCCGAAAAAGTCCAAGACGTGGATAATACCTGGAAATACAGTCCGTGAACTGGCTAGATTTCATCCTCATCGCCATCTTGGTCATTGGGCTAGTGGTAGGTCTGCGGATAGGTATCCTCGGGGCTCTCTATTGTACGGTTGTCGTCTTCCTCGGATGGCTGGCCGCCGCCCAGCTTGGATCGCTCGTGGGTATGGTCTTCGAGCTCTTTCTTGAAGACGACCAGATCGCTACAGTGGTCTCATTTACCGTCATCATGGGCATTGTCGTCTATCTCGGCGCGATGATATGGCCGTCCATCCGAAAAGGGCTTGGGGTCGGCACCATGGGCGCTTCAAACGCCGTGGACCGAGTTGGCGGCCTGATTGTGGGGCTCGTCCTCGGAGTTGCCGTGTCAGGAGCGCTGCTCGTTGGTATAATGCGCCTAACGTACAGCTTCGACTCGACGGACGAGAGCGTTCGAGAAGGCCTTGAAACGGCACTAATCGATTCAGCTTTCGTGCCCCTGTTCGTACAAGGGGCATATGCTCTCCCCGGAGACTCGCTCGGATTGATTCCGGGTGACTTCCAAACGTCGCTCGAGGCTCTGAGGGACAGTATCCGGTAGAACCCTCCATGACGATGATACTCAATACCCCGGTATTGGTTCTAAACCAGAACTACCAGCCGCTCAACATCTGTAACGTGAGGCGGGCGATGGTTCTACTTGGCGTGGGGAAGGCCGAACTGCTTGCAAACGGACGGGGTGACATCAACACGGTGCGGCAGTCGTACACAATCCCGTCCGTCATTCGGCTGTTCTACATGGTCAAGAAGCCGGTAATGCAGCGGAAGCTCTCTCGCCGGGCTATCTTTCACCGAGACGCCTTTACTTGTCAGTATTGTGGTACGCAGGGTAAGAATCTAACTATTGACCACATCATCCCGAGGTCCCAAAACGGTCAGCAGACATGGGATAATGTGGTGACAGCATGCATCCCCTGTAATCATAGGAAAGCAGGACGCACTCCCGTAGAGGCAAATATGCGTTTGGCCCGGGAGCCGAAAGCGCCGCGCCCCGACCCTTATGCGCTATTCCATCACCGCAGCATCATGGAAGAGTGGCACCCCTTCATACCCTGGGTCAGCCAAGCAGTAGTATCTAGCGTGGCTCGGTAGCCTGCCTACTGCCACACAGGGTAGGGGGCCTAGTTGTACATGCTTCGGACGACGCCTACGACCTTGCCTTTGACCTGTACCTTATCGGCAGGCACGACAATCGGATCGACTTGGGCATTGGCGGGCTGAAGAGTTACGGTGCCGTTTTGCATGAAGAAGTGCTTAAGAGTCACCTCATCTCCGTTTATCTCCGCCGCAACCATATCGCCGTTTCGTGCGTCGGCCGCAGGCTCCAAGACGACCAGATCGCCGTCGGCCACTAGCGCGTCGATCATCGACTCGCCCTTGACCCGGACCGCGAATACTTCCGGATTGCCACGCGTCAAGAATGAGGGAAGATCTACGACCTCGTCCGCGTCGCTCCTTGTTGCAGCACCGGGGATGTGCAGAGGCTCACCCGCCGCAATGCTCCCGAAAACCGGCACGGCCACCACGTTATCAGGCCTGGCTTCACGCCCCGAGGAGTCTTTGAGAAGCTCGATCCCCCGTGAGACTTCCGATCGACGCCGAATGTATCCCTCGCGCTGGAGAATACGTAAGTTGTAATCGACCACCGATGTCGAACTGATCTCGCAGCCGGCCTGAATGTCGCGGACCGTAGGGGGAAAGTGGTGATCCTCCAAGAACCCCTTGATGAACTCTACTATGGCTTCTTGCTTTGTGGAGAGTTTCTTCTTCATATGCAGACGTCACCTCGTTCGGATTTGTACGGACGGCGTACTGATGTTCCGAACAAAAGTAGCACACAAAGATATAATGTGTCAACACTTATCGGAGGAGAAGGGAGAAACGCCTATGCTTTATGAGGCGTTGAGACGGCGCATGAGCCTGGACTTGCGGCGTGCCGCGTTGCGCTTGTGGATAGCGCCCTTTTGGGCGGCTTTGTCCAATGCCACGATGGCCTGCATCGTGGCAGCCTCTGCGGCTTCCGCGTCACCCGAGTCGATCGAGAGGCGGGCCTTGCGGACGAATGTCTTTGCCTTGGAGCGAATGGGGCGCTTCAACTGACGTTTTCGCTCAGCGACGCGCTGTGATTTTGCTGCTGGCACCTGCTTGAATCTCCCTTGGATAGCTTGCGTTGCGGGCACCTATGCCTATACGCGTTTACAGGATATCATTCTCCGCCCTGTATGAGAACGGTTTCCCCGTCTGCTTTGGCCAAAGTTGCTAGATGCCGAACGAGGTCCCGCAACCGCATGTCGTCTTTGCATTCGGATTGTCGAAGACGAATCCTTTGCCATTCAGACCGCCGGAATAGCCGAGCGTCGTACCGGCGAGAAAGACATACGATTTCCGATCCACGAACAACCGAAGGCCATGCTCTTCGACGACCTTGTCGTCCTGAAACGGCTCATCTACGAGATCAAGCATGTACGTTAGGCCGGAACATCCGCCTCCCTTGACTGAAACGCGAAGATTCGCTTCAGGCTTGCCGGCTTGTTCGGCAAATTGACGAACGTGCTCAACGGCCGCTTCGTCGATGTGGATCGTCAGCGGTGCGGGTGCTCGTTTGGTTGCGGTGGCAGCCATGCCGACTCGCCTCCTCAAAGTTGGGTACTTAATGGCATTGTACGGAGTCGGATCGATGCTAGTCAATGAGTTCACAAGTTAGTGGACACCGTCGCTTGAGTTATCCTCTTCCTCATACCCAAGATTTAGTGTATCCTCTTCCTTGCACCCAAGATTTAGTGTATCCTTGTCACTCGGGTTGTCTCTCTTCAACAAAATTTAGGGTTTCGGCCCCTAATTTGAAAATTTCGATGTGATTCCCCTACTCGTCAAGTACAAAGTGTGGTTGACCGAATAAACTTTGGATAGTATTCTACCTGCGACGTTAGAACTCGTAGTGTGCTTGGGAGATCAACAGAAGGAGAAGCTACATGTCTAGAGGTTTTGTTCGCAGACGTTTCGGCATCGCGGCCTTTTTGGTCATGATCGTCAGTGTCTTGCTCGCTTCTGCCTGTGCCGGCGATACCGGTCCTCAGGGAGAGCGGGGCCCCTCAGGGGAGAGAGGGCCGGCAGGTGCCGATGGTGGACAGGGCCCGCAGGGCTCGCAGGGAGAGACAGGCCCGCAAGGAGCGACGGGACCTCAAGGCCCCGCAGGACCTCGGGGCCCTCAGGGAGCCACTGGTCCCCAGGGTTTGACGGGGCCGGCTGGCCCGCGTGGCCCGATAGGACTGGAAGGAACACCGGGAGTTCCGGGACCTCAGGGCCCACAGGGCGATACGGGCGCCACTGGCGCTAGGGGCGCCACGGGTGCGCAGGGTTCTCAAGGCCCCCAGGGTGAGCAGGGCGAGCAGGGCCCACAGGGCGATCCAGGTGGACCGCAAGGCCCACAGGGTGAACAAGGCCCACAGGGCCCCCAGGGTGAGAAGGGCGACACCGGAGATATCGGCCCGCAAGGCGAGAAAGGTGATCCCGGCGATCCGGGAGGACCTCAGGGACCTCCGGGCCCGCAAGGCCCCGTTGGACCTCAGGGCCCCATCGGTGAGCGCGGCATAAAGGGTGATACCGGACCGCAAGGACCTGCCGGAGTTCCAGGCGAACGAGGACCTCAGGGCACTACCGGCGAGCAGGGCCCGCAGGGAGCTCAAGGTCCACAGGGGGCTCAGGGTCCACAGGGTGATATTGGCCCGGTAGGACCACGGGGACCTCAGGGAGATCAGGGCCCACAGGGACCTCAAGGTCCGCAAGGTGAGGCTGGCCCGCAAGGACCGGAAGGCCAACAGGGACCGCAAGGTCCTGCCGGACAGCGCGGTCCTGTTGGACAGCAGGGTGAGGCTGGTCCGCACGGCCCCCAGGGTGAAAAGGGTGATCCCGGTGTAAGTGGCCTTCAGGTCGTCACCAAGGACAGCGCACTGGACAGTGAGAACAAGTCCGTTACCGTTCTCTGCGAAGAGTCCGGAGAGGAATTGACTGCCATAGCCGGTGGTGGCTTGGTTACCACGGCCAACGGCTCAGTCGCTTCCGGCGTTGCCATTGCAGGTTCCCGGCCGACTGGCCTGACCGGAGAGACTCCTGGTGGATGGGTCGCGACCGCGACCGAAATCGGTGACAACGCATCGGACTGGAAGCTCACCGTTTACGCCGTTTGCGCTATTGTCCATTAAACTAGAGTGAAGAGACGGAGCAGGCGCGAGGACTGAACTCCTCCTCCTCGTGCCTGCTCTTACCAGACCCTCCTTACTCACATAGACGTACCACGGGTGTTCAAGACGCCGATCTCCCAACCATCTCTCTGGCGGGCACTCCGTATCCCGACCACATGGTAGTCCCTGTAGTAAGATAACTTCAGGGACTCGCTAACTTTAACCCCAGGATGGACATTTCCTCCACACTCTTCCTTCTTGAGGGGCAATTGCCATGGCAGACAGGATAGACCTGAACTGTGACATGGGCGAGAGCTTCGGAATGTACAAGATGGGCCTCGACGAAGAGGTCATCAAGTACATCAGTTCCGCTAACGTTGCATGTGGCTTTCATGCTGGTGACCCTCAATGGATGCGTGAGACCGTCCGTCTGGCTGAAGATCACAGCGTTGCGGTCGGGGCCCATACAAGCTTTCCCGATCTCGTCGGCTTCGGACGAAGGAACATTGAAGTTTCTGCTGAGGAAGCCAGAAATGATGTGATATATCAGATCGGTGCCCTTCAGGCGTTTACGTCAGAGCACAGGCTCCAGCATGTCAAACCGCACGGAGCAATGTACAATCGCGCGGTCATGGACGAGGATCTGGCGCGATCTATTTGCGAGGCAGTCTTGGAGATCGATTCCGATTTAATCCTCATCGCTCTCACCGGTTCGCGTTGGGTTGATGTTGCTCAAGACATGGGTCTTCGCGTCGCTCGAGAGATCTTCGCAGACCGCGCCCTAAACCCTGACGGCACTCTTGTCTCACGCTCGAAAGAAGGCAGTGTGCTCCACGATGTTGACGAAGTAGCCGAGCGTAGCCTGCGCATGGTTCGAGAAGGCAAGGCAACCACCATTGACGGCGATATCATCGACGTCGAGGCCGACAGCCTGTGCATCCACGGCGACACTCCTGGCGCCGTGGAGATGGCGAAAGTCCTGCGCCAAAGACTTGATGCCGAATCCGTCGCCATTACGCCCTTATCGCAACTCGTATAGAATCACCGTATGTACGAAGCGCCGAAATTTCTCGCCGCCGGCGACAGGGCTATCGTCATCGAGTTGGGAGACGAGATCAGCATTGAGTGCAACCGCCGCGTTCACTCCCTCTATAAAGCTATCTACCGGGCAGAGCTTCCGGGGGTCGTCGACATCATTCCGACGTACCGGTCACTTCTCGTCGAGTACGACGCCTCGCAGGTCTCATACGAGGACATAAATGCCGGCCTCCTCGAGATAGACACTGGTTCCGCCGATACGCCTGAAGATGATGCGACAGTAATCCATCTCCCCGTTCTGTACGGCGGTGAATACGGCCCCGATTTGGAGTATGTCGCTCAAAACGCCGGCATAAGCGCTGACGAGGTGGTCGATCTCCACTCCGGTACGGAATATCCCGTCTACATGATGGGCTTTACACCGGGATTTCCCTACCTTGGAGGAATGTCTGAGCGGATTGCAACACCTAGACTCTCGACGCCGAGAGGAGTTATACCAGCCGGGTCCGTGGGTATTGCCGAAGCCCAGACGGGCGTGTATCCCATAGAGAGCCCAGGTGGATGGCAGCTCATCGGACGAACTCCCCTGCGCCTCTTTGATGTAACGCGAACTTCCCCCTCTCTAATTGATGCCGGCAACAGTGTGCGCTTCGTCCCCCTCGCAAACGACGACGAATACCAAGACATTCATGAGCAGGTCGCGGTGGGCTCGTACCAAGTCACGACTACTACAAAGGCATGACTGTGGTCACTTTCGAAATCCGTGATCCCGGTCTGCTTACCACCATCCAGGACCGTGGGCGCTATGGCTACCAGCGTTATGGCGTACCTGTCTCCGGTGCAATGGATGAGTTCGCTCTGCGCATGGCGAACCTTATGGCGGGTAATGACCAAAACGCCGCCGCGCTGGAAGCAACTGTTCAAGGACCGAGGATAGAGTTCCACACGTCCACTTGGATCGCCGTCACGGGTGCCGACATGACTCCGGAAGTCGACGGCCAGCCGGTACCGATGTGGGAATCGCTTGAAATCGAGGAGGGAAGTGTCCTTGAGTTTGGAGACCTGCGGGACGGAATGCGGGCGTACATCGCCGTTCGCGGCGGCATAGACGTGCCAGTGGTAATGGGGAGTCGGTCCACTTACCTGAAGGGCTGTTTCGGCGGTCTGGAGGGCCGTGCCCTCAAGGCGGGCGACATTCTATCAACCCTACCAACCGAACCGGACACCGCCTTGTCAAAACGACTCCCGAAAGACTACACGGCTCCCGTATACGGAGGCACCCATCGTCTCCGCGTCGTCC
Organism: Dehalococcoidia bacterium; assembly: GCA_009841605.1. Taxonomy (GTDB): domain Bacteria; phylum Chloroflexota; class Dehalococcoidia; order Lucifugimonadales; family VXLM01; genus VXLM01. Next base: position 18,716 of record VXLM01000022.1, on the reverse strand, counting down.
TAGGGCCACAGCAGCATGCATTCGATTCAAACGCCCTGTCGAGGTTCCTTTCCTCTCGGTACAGAGTTCACTCCGATTCCGACAGAATGGGATACATGCTCGACGGCCCGATGATCGAGCACCTCGAGGGAGCCGACATCGTTTCGGACGGGAATCCCCCGGGGGCTATTCAAATTCACGGCGACGGCATCCCTCGTATCCTCTTGTCCGACAGAGGCACCACCGGAGGCTACACTAAGATCGCTACGGTAATCTCCGTTGATCTCCCCAGCCTCGCCCAAGCCCTGCCTGGCCAAAGCGTCAGCTTCCGCCAGGTGACCGTCGAGGAGGCACAGGACGCCCTGCGGGAACAGGAGTCCATCATCCGCTCAGTTGCCAGGCAAGGGCAACTCCCCAAGATGTCGATTTCACTGGACGACGTAGCCTTTGCGGTCGAGACCGAAGATGGACAGCCGATCACTCAACCTATGCCTATTTCCGGCCCCTCCGAGGAAGTCCTACGGAGTATCGGCGTGAATGTTGACGGCGAGAGCTACGACTTCCGCCTGAGCGTCGAAAGGGAATCGTAGCCACCATTTCATGAGAGAATTTCTTCACGACCTCTCCGACTGGCTCTTGGGCTTCGCGGACAGCGATTGGGCGATAGCCGTTCTGCTTGTCAGTTCCTTCACCGAGTCGATCTTCTTTCCCATACCTCCCGACCCGCTGCTGCTCGCCGTGGCTATCGTTCAGCAGCCGATCGCAGCACTGCTGGGGGTACTCGTAGCTGTCGCATCGGTCGCCGGCGCCGTCGTGGGACATGCGCTCGGTATGCGACTTGGCAGACCCGTCCTTGCCAGGATGTTTAGCGAGAGTAGGGTAGCCTATGTTGATCGACTCTTCGAGCGATTCGGGGTTTGGGCTATCCTCATCGCGGCGTTCACTCCCGTGCCATACAAGGTATTCGCCATCGCCGCGGGGGTGTGGCACATGGACAGACGCAAGTTCATCATCGCGTCGGCGATAGGACGCGGAGCTCGCTTCGGCACGATCGGGGTTCTAATATTCCTGTTCGGAGAGGAGATCGAAGCCTTCCTGACCGAGAACTTCGAGTGGCTGACAATTGGAATCACGGTGGTTGCGCTTGCTGTGGGAGCCGGCTGGTACATAATCCATCGCCGGCGACGGCATGAAGCCGTGTGCTAAGCTCGCCGTGTACTAACCGTCGCCGGTGTACAACTCTGTTTCAGGGTTCCAGTCCGTCCACGCGAACCAAAACGACAGGTGGGACGGGACTCGCTTGAGCCTCGTCCCGGCGAGAGGCCCATCAGTAGCAACGCCGGTAAATGCCTCCCAAATTGTGCCAGTCTCACGGTCACGTAGCATAGAACAAAGACCGTCCTCTTCCCCGAATGCCTCAAAGGTAAGGGAATGGTCGCCTGCGCGGGACTCATACACGACGCTCGTGCTTGAACTTCGATCGAAAACGACGACTACGCCCACGCCTCCTACCTCGTCGTTGACCACGCTCTGCTTGGCCAGGGTCCCAATCGGATAGGCTTTGGAAATGTCGCCTAGGTTGACACCGACAACGAGCGCTTTGGTATGGAGTCTGCCGTCTTCAACGCGCTCGCCGATCACTCCAGGTTCCGAGCTTGAGTAGTAGCCCTCATATCGGTCACCTTGGTATCGGCCACGCTTGTCGAGCACCAGCGTTTCGGGGTGAGCCGCCTTCCAAGCCTCCCAGGTCGTATGGATTAGCGGCGTCAAATCGAGAGTCTTTCCGGCCAGAGGACCCTCGACCCCCTTGCCCAGAAACTGACTCCAGAGCGTATCGGTCTGGTGGTCGTACATGACGAGCGCGTTCATAATGAGCTTGCCCGACACGCCGAAAGTGTGCTCTTCTCCGTCGATGAGGCGGGAATAACCTATTCCCGAGTAGCACAGCGGTCACCAAGTGACGGCGACCGGCTCACCTCCCACCACATCGTTCACGATTTCGTGTCGGCTAAGCATGGAGACGGGGTAGGCCCTGTCCTCACCGCCGATCGAAATACCGAGCACGCCCTCTTCAGGCGACATCCATTGGTCGGCCTCCGAAACCGAAACGAACTCCGGCTGCAAGATTGCGGGAATGGCGTCCTTGCCAAGCAGACGCACAATTTCGAGCTCCCGGTCCTCACCTGTCTCAGAGTCGTCAGGTATGGTGACCGGTTCAACATCCAGATCAGGTCCCCAAATCAGATACCGTGCCGCGGGGACGATCAGGAACGCCAAACCTATGATGAAGATGCTGAGGATGAATATTCTGGCTGACATGAAGCTCACATCCGATGGGTATTCTATCTATTTGATGATGCTTTGAGTTCGTCGGATTCACCCTCGTTGTCCCTTGGGACACACTGTGCGACCCGCAATGGGTGGAGTGCCGAGACTGATCAGATCGCAAAAAGTACGAAAATAATACTGTCCGTACTTGACAAGAAAGGGTAGACTGGTTGTATCATGTGCCATCGACGATAGCTCGCGACTGGCCGACATAAGAGAATACATTAGGAAGCATGATGACGACGATCACGACACGCACCTATCGATCGAGGGTTCCCCGCTATTCTAGGGGGGCGTTTCTGGCAATTCGATACTCCGTGATTCTCATAGCCTTGGCTGCTGGAGTCGTAGCAGTGGGACTCCTCATTTAAAGGTAGGACAAAAACAGAGGCTTGCGTCGAAGCACTTTGGGGAGACGGTACACCGTCTCCCTTTCCTTTTCCTCCGACACAAGGTATTTGCGTGGACAATTCAATAAAGTAAGTGTTGCAATACTAATAAAGTATGTATATACTGTTATCGTCACTACGATAGCAGGAGGTACAACAGAACGTGCGGACACTCTGGAAGGAAATGATAACGTACAGCCTTGCGGCGCTGGTATTGGTTGCAACCGCCGCGTGCGGCAGCGAGTCGGAATCTACTCAGCCTGCTCCAACGACACGGCCTGCCCCGACACCGGAGCCGCAGATTATAGAAGTACCAAGCGACCCCGGCTCGCTGGTCGTCTACTCAGGACGAAGCGAATCGTTGGTGGGCCCGATCATCGAGCAGTTTCGCGAGGTGACGGGCATAGACGTATCGACGAAGTATGGAGGTACGGGAGCGATCGCGGCGACAATCCTCGAAGAGGGCAGCAACAGCCCTGCCGACGTGTTCTTCGCCCAGGATCCGGGTGGTCTCGGAGCGGTCGCGCAGGCAGGAATGTTCAGTATCTTGCCGAGCGATGTCACCGGCCTCGTTCCCGACTGGGCCCAGTCTCCGACCGGGCTTTGGATCGGAATCTCCGGTCGCGCGCGTACCCTCGTATACAATACCGACAGCCTCACCGAGGAAGACCTCCCGGCCTCGATATTCGACCTGACCGACCCCAAGTGGAAAGGCAGGTTGGGATGGGCTCCGACGAACGGCTCATTCCAGGCTATGGTCACGGCCATGAGGGTGCTCTGGGGCGAGGAGAAGACGACCGAGTGGCTTCAGGGCATCAAGGCCAACGAACCCGGCATCTACCCCAAGAATACTCCTCAGGTAGCTGCAGCCGCTGCAGGCGAGATAGACATCGGCCTCGTCAACCACTACTACCTCCATCGGTTCCTGCAGGAAGAGGGTGACGCTTTCGGAGCGCGAAACTATCACCCGACTGCAGGTGGGCCTGGAAGCCTTGTATTGGTTGCCGGAGCAGGTATCCTCAAGACGAGCCAGAACCACGAAAACGCTGAAAAATTCCTAAAGTTCATGCTCTCGACGGTTGGACAGCAGTACTTCGCGGGGCAGACCTATGAGTACCCCCTTGTCGAAGGCGTCAAGACGAACCGCCTCCTGATGCCAATTGATGAGATCAACAAGCCTGACGTCGACATGGCCGACCTTGCCGACCTGGAAGGCACACAAAGCTTGCTTCGCGAGCTTGGCATCCTTGAATAGTCTAGTGCCGGAGAAGTCACCAACCTCTTGATCTCAGCAGGACCATCTCCGCTTGCCGACCCCGCTGGAGAGCACCTCCCCCGGCGGGGTCGGCAGGATTCTTCGAGGCTGCCGCCCGCGACGATTGTGGTCCCGGCGGTGTTGGTCGGCCTCGCCATGCTGCTCCCAATCGCCTACTTGGTCATACGTGGTGCAGGGGCGACGACTGAGGCGTGGGAGCTTTTGTTCCGCGTCCGCACTCTTCACATCATCGGAAGAACGAGCCTGCTCGTTTTCATAGTCACTGGGTTTTCGGTACTTTTGGCCGTCCCCATAGCCTGGCTTACGACAAGAAGCGACTTGCCTTACCGCCGCGTGTGGTCGGTGTTGACCGCGATGCCATTGGTCGTGCCGACCTTCGTGGGCGCATTCCTGTTCGTGTCGGTGCTGGGGCCGCGAGGAGTTCTCCAGCAGGTCCTCGAACCTCTGGGCGTGGAGCGGCTGCCGGACATATATGGCCTGCCGGGTGCGGCGCTGGTGCTGGTCCTCTTGAGCTATCCATACATACTGCTCACCGTCAAGAGTGCCTTCCAAGGGCTTGATCCATCGCTGGAAGAGTCGGCGCGGACACTTGGACATGGGAAACTGAGTACCGCGTTCCGAGTGACTCTGCCGCAACTGCGCCCGGCGATCATCTCCGGGTCTTTGCTCGTGGCGCTGTACACGCTGAGCGAATTCGGCGCCGTGTCATTGATGCGGTATCCGACGTTCACGTGGGTCATCTACCAGCAGTACCAGACGGCATTCGACCGGAGCATCGCGGGTGTCCTGTCGCTCGCGCTGGTCGGGATGGCCCTGGCGATTGTCCTACTCGACTCGTATACGCGCGGGAGGCTGCGGTATCATCGCACCGGCTCCGGTGCGTCACGCAGGACCGAGGTTGTGCGACTGGGCCGGTGGAAATGGCCTGCGTTGGCATTTCTGGGCGTCGTGGTGGCGCTTGCGCTTGGAATTCCGGCAGGGGTCCTTCTCCACTGGCTTATCAGGGGAGTCCTAGCTGGTGAGCCACTGTTGTTGCTCTGGAGCGCCACGGTGAACTCACTGGTCGTGTCTGGAGCGGCGGCAGTCATGGCGGCGGTGTGTTCCATTCCCGTGGCGGTGATGGTGGTGCGGCATCCCGGTAGGCTCTCGCACCTCATCGAGCGTATGAGCTTCACCGGATTCGCCCTTCCAGGAATCGTGGTGGCGCTGGCGCTGGTATTCTTCGCGGTGAACTACGCGAGACCGGTATATCAGACCGTGTGGCTGCTGGTGTTCGCCTATGTCGTACTGTTTCTTCCGGCGGCCCTGGGCGCGACGCGAGCCGCGCTGCTCAAAGTCAGTCCCAGCTTGGAGGATGCGGCGCGAAGTCTTGGCCGTACGCCTGCGCAAACGATACGGACAGTAACCGCGCCACTCATTGCGCCGGGTATCGTCATGGGGGCGGCCCTGGTGTTCCTGATCGCGATGAAGGAGCTGCCGGCGACGCTGATCTTGGGGCCGCTGGGATTCGATACTCTGGCCACCGCGGTGTGGTCGGCCTCGACGGAGGCGTTCTTCGCGCAGGCGGCGGCACCGGCCCTGTTACTGATCGTGATATCCTCCGTACCGATGGCGTTTCTCGTGACACGTGAATTCGGGACAGCGACCTCTTCCGGGAGCGTGAGTCCATGAGCACATTCGCGGTGCGCTGCACCGGGCTGACCAAGCGGTACGGCGACATAGTGGCGGTGGACGGGGTCGAGTTGGCGGTGCAGCCGGGGGAGACTCTGTCGATTGTCGGGCCCAGCGGAAGCGGCAAGACGACCACTCTGCGCCTGATCGCCGGGTTCGAGTCGGTAGACGCTGGGGAGATATCCCTGCGTGGGACGGTGGTTTCCTCTAGCAAGGCGCACGTTCCGCCTGAGCGCCGGAGCGTCGGGCTCGTGTTCCAGGAGCACGCTCTGTTCCCACACAAAACGGTGAGCGAAAACGTGGCGTTCGGACTTCACAAGCTCGGATCCTATGAGCGAACTAAACGCATGCGGGAAGCGCTAGAACTGGTGCGGCTCACTCATCTGGAGCAGCGATATCCCCACGAGCTTTCGGGCGGTGAGCAGCAGCGGGTAGCCCTGGCCCGCGCACTGGCCCCGAACCCGGAGGTGATGCTGCTGGACGAGCCATTCTCTAACCTCGATGCCGACCTGAGAGCCCGAATCAGGGGAGAGGTCAAGTCGATCCTTGCGGACGCTGGCGTGACCGTGATCTTCGTCACGCACGACCAGGAGGACGCCCTGTTCATGGGGAACCGAATCGCGATCATCAACGACGGGCGAATCGAGCAGACGGGTACGCCGGAGCAGGTGTTCCATGAGCCGCAAACGAGGTTTGCCGCGGGGTTCATGGGCGTTGCTGATTTCCTCCCTGCCGAGTATGCGAACGGTAAGGTGGAGATGGAGCTTGGAGCTTTCCCCATGAGCGGGGAGGACTCAGGGCCGTGCGAGGTGATGACTAGGCCGGACGACATCGAACTGACTCGGTCGACGGAGGGTACGGCTACTGTGTTGTCGAGGACGTTCCAGGGGATATGGGACCTGTACGTCGTTGAACTGCCGTCGGGTGCGGTGGTGCGGGCCCAGCGCCCGCATTACGAGCGATACGAGCCGGGAGATTCCGTGCGGGTATCGGTAGCGCCACACTATGTAGCGCGATGCTTCGCGCAGGCGGACGGGAAGCTGATGCCGTAGCGAATACTCTATGAGATCGCTGATGGCGACTCGTCGCCCTGCGGGCGGAGCTGCATCTCGTAGATGTTCTTGTAGAAGCCGCCGATGTCCATAAGCTCTTCGTGCGTGCCGCTTTCCACGATCTCTCCTTTGTCGAGGACGAGCGTGAGGTCGGCGCGGCGGACGGTGGAGAGCCGGTGGGCGATGACGAAGGTCGTTCTACCCGTTATGACCTCTTGGAGGGCCTGTTGTATCTGGTACTCGGTGCCCATGTCTACGCTGGACGTGGAGTCGTCGAGGATCAGAATCGGAGGGTCTATGAGGAGCGTTCGGGCGATGGCGAGTCGCTGTCGCTGCCCCCCGGAGAGGCGGACGCCTCGTTCGCCGACCCACGTATCGTAGCCTCGCGGAGTCTGCTCGACGAAATCGTGAAGCTGGGCGATTTTGGCGGCATTTATGATCCGGTCGGTGGTGGCGTCTTCGGCGCCGTAGGCGATGTTGTCGCGGATGGACGCGCCGAAGACGAAGACGTCCTGCATGACGATTCCCACGTTGCGTCGTAGAGAGGAAAGTGTCGCGTCACGGACATCCATGCCGTCGATCAGCACTGCGCCATCGGTCACGTCGTAGAAGCGGGGGACGAGGTGGACGAGAGTGCTCTTGCCGGAGCCAGGCGCGCCGAGGATGGCGACGAGCTGGCCGGGCTCGACCTCGAAGCTGATGTCACGGACGACGGGCGTGTCGGTCTGTTCATAGCTCATGGAGACGCGGTCGAACTTGACGCGGCCGCTGACGCCGTTGAGTGGACGGGCGTTTGGACGTTCCACGACAGAGGTTTCGGCATCGATAACGTCGAAGATGCGCTGTCCGGCGGCGTGTGCGCGGGAGAACATGTTCACCATGAAGCCCATCATGCGGACGGGCATGGCCATCATGCCGATGTAGAGGATGAACGCGGCGAGTTGACCGGGGGTCAGGCGGTCGGCGGCGATCTCCTGTCCGCCGAACCATAGAACGGCCCCGGTGGCGGCGGTGAAGATGAAAGTCATCAGGGAGCCGTGGAGGGCGAACTGCTTGGTGGCGTAGTAGGTGAGGTCGCGGACAGCATCGGAGCGTTCGGCGAACTGTTCCTCGGCGAAGCGGCGGGCCCCGAAGACCTTGACGACCTTGATGCCTGCGATGTTTTCTTGGAGGACGGCGGTCATCTTGCCTGTTTCTTCCTGGACTGCCCCCCAGATGTGGCGCAGCTTCCGCGACATGCTGAAAGCGCGCCAGAGGACGGGAGGAACGAAGAGCATCACGACGATGGCGAGGCGCCAGTTGAATGAGGCCATGATGAAGGCCACGAAGAGGAAGGTGGCGACCATCGACAGACCGCGAATGAGGGCGGAGCTCATGAAGCGTTGGACCGCCTCGACGTCGGCGGTGGCCTTTGACATGAGATCGCCGGTCTGCTGTTGGTCGTGGAAGCCGAAGCTGAGGTTCTGGAGCTTGGTGAAGATGTCGTGACGGATGTCGTAGGCGGTCTTCTGGGAGATGGCCTCGGCGAGGTAGTTTTGCAAATAGCTGAAGAGACCTCGCAGAGCGCCGGCGAGAAGGATAGAGCCCGCGAGAAGGAAGAGTGCCGTGAGTTTCCCCTCCTCAATGGCGCGGTTGAGGGCCTCGTCGATAGCGGAGCCCGCGAGCCAGGGCATGGCGAGGCCGGAGGCCACGGAGAGGGCCATGGACACATACGCGCCGACGACGAGAGCCTTGTTGCGCAGGCCGTATCCGATAAGTCTGAGGAAAATTTTCATGTATGGGTCGTCAACTCCTGTTGAGTCGTATTGTGCAGGAATTAAGTTCGCATGTCAAGAGTAGTTTGAGTGAATCGAAGGAATTGGGTTTGATGCCCCTATGCTGGAAGAGAGATTCTGAGCGAGAGAGTCCATCAAGTAGCACCGTACCCCCGCGTGACGTACGCGGCCTGTTCATAGCCTCTTATTCACCTACACCTTCAAAATTGTCGTGCAACACACCCGTCAGAGAGATAATGCAGGAACAACCGGGCTACTCGAAAGTGAGTAAGATAAAGACCGTGAAGAAGCTTGGACTCATCGTCAATCCCATTGCCGGTCTCGGCGGAACGGTCGGGCTGAAGGGCACGGACGGTGCCACGACCTACCGCAAGGCGTTGGGGATGGGTGCCGTTCCCCGCGCCGCGCCAAGGGCGGTCGAGGCCCTGCGTGAGCTTGGCCGTCTCGATGGTCTTGAGGTGCTCACCTATCCCGGTCTGATGGGCGAGGAAGAGGCACGAGAGGCCGGGCTGTCTCCTATAGTTGTTGGATCGGTCAATGCCGGCGACACTTCAGCCGAAGATACACGATACGCCGCACAGGAAATGGCGGAGCGCGAGGTAGACCTGATCCTCTTCGCCGGTGGAGACGGGACAGCGCGCGACCTGTGCGGCGCAGTCGGAGACGCCGTTCCGACTCTCGGAATTCCCGCAGGCGTGAAGATGTACTCGGGCGTTTACGCGACGACACCCCTCGCCGCTGGACGAGCGGCGACGCGGTTCCTGTCCGGCGAAGCGCCTCACACAAGGTTGGGCGAGGTGATGGACATCGACGAGGACGCGTTCCGTGACGGTGAGGTCCAAGCGCGACTCTACGGGTACCTACGCATACCGGACGATGCGTCGCACGTGCAGGTCACCAAGTCGCCGAGCCACGCCGACGAGGGAGAGGACATCTTGGCCATCGCGGGGGAGGTTGTCGACTCCATGCAGAACGGCACCCTCTATATCATCGGACCCGGCACCACAACGAAGGGCATCGCCGACGTCCTGGGCGTCCAGAAGACGCTGCTCGGCGTGGACGTGGTGCTCAACGGAAAGATTGTCGCGTCGGACGTGAGGGAGACGCAACTGCTAGAACTGGTGGACGACACGCTCCCGGCCAAGATCGTCGTTACGGCGATCGGTGGGCAAGGGCACATCTTCGGGCGTGGGAACCAGCAGATTGGGGCCGATGTCATCCGACGGGTGGGCAAGGAGAACGTCATCGTCGTCGCGACTCGCCGCAAGCTCGGTTCGTTGGGTCGCCGGCCGCTCATGGCCGATACGGGCTGCAAGGAGATCGACCGCGAACTCAGCGGCTACCTCATGGTCACGACCGGACGCGCCGAGTCGGCGATGGTCAGGGTGTCCGACTGACCGGGCCGACGAACAGTTCCTCTGGGAGGATGCTTCGCGTCTCGGTGGCGTGCCTGAATTCCGGCAGCCCTTGGGTGGTCACCACGCCGAGTGCGGTGAAATACCTACTCTCGCCGCTGGAGCCGCTCTTGTTTCCCCCGCTATGTGGCCTGAGCCAGTCGGGGTCAATGATCTGCTCGCCCTTCCACAGCCCGCGCGTGGCGTTGAGGTGTCCGAACCGGGCCATGTCCGATGCGCTCCACACGACCCAGCCGGGCCCGCTCCTGACGACGTTTCCCGCGATTTCGTAGGGAGGGTCGAGGTAGGTGTAGGAGTCGGGGAGCGTTGGATAGAAATACTTTTGGTTCTTGACCCAGCCCCCTGCGAACCAGTCCCAGCGCTCAGCCTTGATGCCGATGCGGTCGAACAGCCGCTCCTGCACCACGTCCTTGATATCGCGTCCCCAAACGTGCGTGAGCGCCTGTCCGAGCCGCCAGAACCCCGCGCTGCTGTAGAGTCCCTTCGTGCCGGGCTCGACGTGCGAGTAGCAGTCGTAGTAGGGATCGCCCGTCCAGTTCGCCCATTCCGCCACCCCTGGTACGGCGTCGCGCTCCTCCAGCCCCGTGCGCTTCTCCGCCCAGCGGTTCCCGATTTCCATAGGGAAACCGCCCCAGTGGAGGCTCTCGGTGCGCTTGCCCACGAGGTGTCGCCACGTCAGGGTTTTATGGTGGCCTTCGGTCAGGTACTTGTGGGGGTGAGAGAGCTCGCCGTGACCCGTCCAGTACCTGTTGATTGGCTCGTCGGGGTCGATCAACCCGTCCATCACGGCGAATCCGAGCACCGCCCACGTCAGGGCCTTCCCTACCGACGCCGTGTGGTGCGAGTAATGCCGATCTCCCCACGAGTGGACGAGGTAGCCCCCACGGGTCAGGACGGCACCGTACTTGTCGCCGGAGTGGTCCTCGCCCCCGAAGCTCGCGCCTCTTACGTCGAGCCCGGCCAGCCACTGTCGGAACCTGTCGTGGTCGAGACCGGTCTCCTCGGGCGTTGTCTGTTCCCAGTCGTCATCGGGATATGTCACCCAGTCGGGCACGGTTATGGTCACTGTTTGCTCCTTGCTTGATTTTGGAATTTCAAGACGCGTCGCCGCCAATTGGTTTCTCCATACGCCGCACTTCTGCCGACCGAGTCGCCAGTCGTACGAAGAACCCGCGCCAAGTTCGAGTGGTCTTGTAGTCCAGCCGTTCGTACAGCCGAATGGCGCCCTCGTTCTCCGCGATGACTCCCAGGGACATCTTACGCTTGCCCGTTGATTCGGCCTTTTCCTCTGCCTGCAGCATCAAGGCCGTGCCGATCCCCATGCCCCGGGAAGAAGGCACGACGGCGAGCACATCAATGTGAAATTCATCTGCCGCTACGGCGTCCTCAATATCAAGCAGTATGAGATTGAATAGCATAAGGCAGGCCCTGAAAGGAGAGAACTTCGCAAAAGGCGTCTTCAAGCTAAGTTGGTAGAACTCATGGCCGGCCGTCTTGAAGGCCAAAACACCCCAAAGATCGCCGTCGACTGTGGCGAAGAGACAGTTTTTCGGGTCGACCGAGTCTCGAAAAAGGCGAATGAAGTCGTCGCCGTTCCTGAAGCCGATATGGAACTTCTTAGCGAAGGCGTCATAAGTAATGCGAAGCGCGTTGTCCACATACTCTCGATCAACGCCTTCGACGATCTGTACTTCCGTAGTTGTCATGGAACTGCTACGCAAATGCCTCACAGTAAGAGTAGGGGAATCTTTAGCCAACAAACAAGCTCCCTTTGGCAATCCCCAAACGGTTTGACAGGCGTTCCATGCCTACCTAGACTACGCCCAAGTTCGTCGGATGGGGGTTCCCATGAAGTCGTTTCCCGCCGAAGAAATGGATGCCGTCGCAAGGCCTTTTCCTGGGCGGATCGGCGTGTGCATCAAGGACCTCAACACGGGCTTGCGGTACGAGTACAACGCCGACGAGCCGCTGCCGACGGCGTCGGTCGTCAAGGTGTCGATCATGATCGAGCTCTTTCGTCAGGCGCATGACGGCCAGTTATCCCTCGACGACCGGTACCGGATGCGCACGGACATCTCCAGCCACGGCACGGGGACGCTCAGCATCATGCGCGACTACCCCGAGTTGACCCTCCGCGACTACTGTCGACTGATGATGGGGGTGAGCGACAACATGGCGACGGATATGATCGTCCACCTGCTCACGCCGGAGTCGATCAACGCGACGCTGGACGGGATGGGCTACTACAACACCCGCGCCAACATGCAACTTGGCGTATGGCACTACCTGATGAAGGGCGTCGTCGAGACGCCTTCGAAGGAGCTTGACGAGGCCATTCGCTCCGGCGAACTTAACGACGGTCCCGGCGACAAGGACCTGCCGTTCGCCAGCGACCTGCGGAACAACGTCGCTTCGGCCAACGACCTCGTGGACATCATGGAGAAGATTCACGCGGGCGAGATGATTAGCGCGGGGGCCTCGGCGCAGATGGTCGAGATGATGAAGGTTGTTAAGGGCGACAACCGTATTCGGCAGTACCTGAAGCCGGAGATCGAGACCGCGCGCAAGACGGGTGGAAGCGGCCGCATCAAAGCCGATACGGGCATCGTCTACCTTCCCACCGGCCCCATGTTCGTCGCAGGGCTCAGCACCTCGGACCGTGCCGAGGACCAGGTCCAGGGGATGGAGGCCGTGGGCCTCATCACCCGAATGGCGTACGCGACGGTCTCCCCGGAGAGTGTGCTGGGAGTCGAGTAGGAAGGTTCCAAGATTCTCGCGTCGGTTCCCCTGAATCCGCCCGCCGCCCTGGACTTCTGAGTGCCTCCCTTTTGTCGCCGAATCCATACGCGATACTCTATACTTTCCAAGCAGGGAGGGCTCATCGCCAATGAGAGAGATCGTCGTCTTCAGCGGCAGCGCGCACCCCGATTTGGCCGAGAGCGTGTGCTCCCACCTTGGTGTGCCTCTGAGCCCAACAACGATCCACCGGTTCAGCAACGGCTGTATGCAGGTGCAGCTCAGGGAAAACTGCCGCGAGAGGGATGTGTTCATCATCCAACCCCTCGTCCCGCCGGTGCACGACCACCTGATGGAGCTTCTCCAAATGCTCGACGCGGCGCGAGGTGCATCGGCGTCACGGGTGACCGCCGTCATCCCGTACTACGGATATTCCCGCTCGGACAAGAAGGACGCGCCGAGAATTTCAATCGCAGGCCGGCTGACGGCTGACTTGCTGGTTACGGCGGGCGCAAACCGAATTCTCACAATGACGCTCCATGTCCCCCAGGTTCACGGGTTTTTCAGCGTGCCGGTAGACCATCTGGAAGCGCTCGACATTCTGGCCGGACACTTCCGGGACAGGGACCTCTCCAACACCGTCGTGGTCTCTCCCGACTTCGGCAGGGCCAAAGACGCTGCATACGTCGGCCGCCTCCTCGGCATACCGGTCGCGGCGGGAAACAAGCAGCGCATCAGCGACACTGAGGTCACCATCGACACGATCGTAGGAGACGTTGACGGCAAGGATGCGATAGTGATTGACGAAGAGATCGCGACTGGCGGGAGCATCCTCACGATCTTGGACAGACTGAGCGAGCGGGGCGTGAAGCGAAAATCCGTCGTCTGCACGCACGGTCTCTTCACTGGCGCCGCTCCGGAGCGTTTTCGCGCCCGATCCGATGTGACGGAGTTCGTCACCACCGACACCGTCTCATCCTATCGGGACACTGGCATTCCCAACCTGAGCGTGCTGTCCGTGGCCCCGCTGCTGGGCGAAGCCATGCGACGCATCCACGGGGGCGAGTCGGTGAGCAGCCTCTTCGCCGGGCCGGAATGGGCATCGGAGGCCCGACAGGTACGGGTCTAGCGGGTCTCGTCCATGGCTAGCTTCCTGACTCCAACTCCGGCTCGAAGAGGGTCGGCCGGCCAAAGGAATGTGGTGCCGAGGGTCGGCTGAAGAGCAGCCTTTGACGTTCGGTCAGCTTGACGGACGTCGGGGGCACGGCTTGGTGCCACGAGTACGCCTGATGCGACGGCCCCATGCTGAAGAAGAGCGTGCGTCGCTGGTGACTGCCGCTCCACGGGGCCGTTCCGTGCAGGAGGGCCTCGGTGAAGATCGAGACGGAACCTCCTTTCGCCTCGGGCACGTCGATGCCGTATCCTTCCGTCGCTTCCCTGATTTCGTCGGGCACTTGGAAATTCGACTTGTGACTCCCCGGCAGGGCCATGAAGCCTCCGAGCTCGCCGCCTGAGTCGGTGAGGTTCCATGCCATGTTCGTCAGCCCGCTGCGTATCCTCCCGTCGCGCACGTAGTAGTAGTCGGTCTGCACGAAAGGCACGACGCCCCCATGCATGTGGAGCGCCTTCGCTCCGGCATTGGCCCACGCGCCCCAGAAGTGGTCGATGCGGAACCCGTCTCCCATTACCATCCTCAACACGGGCATGACCTTCGGGTGATCGAGCACCTTCGTGAAAGCCTGTCCCCATTCGAGGAATCCCGCTCCCTCTTCTCCCGCGCCGCCGCCGGGCAACGTACCGGAGACTTCCTCTGTGGACGTGTGGCCGCTCTCGTCGATGAGACGGTTCAAATCGGCCACCTCGTCGGCTCTTAGCACGTCCTCAATGACGAGGTATCCGTGCAGATCGAACAGGTATTTTTGAATATCCGGACTGGTCACTGCGGTCTCTCCTACGAATCCGAGGTATCAGTTGGCACGGGATAGAATACTCCCGACAGAGGAACACCTCAACAGGAAAACATCCGTGAAGCCGTTCTTGTTTGGTAGGCGGCTTCGAACCTCATTTCCTTTATTGATTCTGAAATCACGTCTCCTATTGGGGAAACGAGTGATGAATCAGGTGTATGACCGACTTACAAGAAACGAATTCGCTGTCTTTACGGCATTGTGATATCGTCATGTCATGAACCTTGCAGATGTTTAGATTTCAGAGAAAGGAAGTAAGAAGAACATGCGTAATTCACAGCCCATCGAACGTCACACCCAGACATTTGGCGCTCTTACTCTGATGCTTCTGATTCTTCTCACAGCGTGCAGCACCGAAAGCGATTCGCCGTCCGTCTCGTCCACAAGAGAATCGGCGACGCCAACAACGGAGCCATCTGCACGAACCGTGTCGGCAACCGCAATCCCGACGGCGGTTCCGACCGAGACCGCGCCGACGGGTTCACCCAACCCGGAGCGAGCAGCGCTGACAGCCCTCTACGATGCAACCGGCGGGTCTGACTGGAAGATAAACGACGGCTGGCTTAGCGATGACCCGCTCGCTCAATGGATTCGTGTGACGACCGACGAGGACGGCCGAGTCACGAGTTTGGATCTCGGTTCCAATCGGTTGAACGGGGAGATACCCGCGGAGCTGGGGGACCTCTCCAACCTGAAATTGCTGTTCATCAATGACAACAATTTGACCGGCGGGCTACCCAAAAGTCTAACAAGTCTATCTGAACTGGAATCGTTCAGCTTCCACAATAGCACAGGACTATGCGCCCCGATTGACGAGGCATTCCAAGCATGGCTGCATAACATAGCCGAAGTCCACGGCAGCAGTTGCGCGCCGGAGGACTCGTTGCAGGACCGTGAGGTGCTGGTGCAGCTATACAACGCTTTGGACGGGGAGAACTGGAATAACAACACTAACTGGCAGAGCGAACGGCCAATCAGGGAATGGCACGGAGTCACAAATGATGCAAGCGGAAGGGTCAGCGTGCTATTACTCGAATCGAACAAGTTGGTCGGGGAGCTACCTAAGGAGCTCGGGAGCCTCTCCAACCTGAAGAGGCTGGAGTTCGGCAACAACCAACTAACAGGGGAAATACCCAGGGAGCTAGGCAACCTCTCCGACCTGGAGACTCTACTACTCGGTTCCGACAGTTCTTATGCTGGGGGGTTAAGTGGGAGCATACCGAAGGAGTTGGGCAGCCTCTCCAAGTTGGAGGTTCTAAACCTCAGATTCAACCTTTTGACTGGGGAGATCCCGGCGGAGCTTGGCGGCCTCTTCAACTTGAAAAACCTGGAGATTGTTTACAACAGGTTGACCGGGGAGATCCCGGCGGAGTTGGGCAACCTCTCCAACCTGACACGGCTGTTGCTGGGACACAATCAACTGTCCGGTGAGATACCGAAGGAACTGGGCAACCTCTCCAACCTGAAGGCGCTGTCGATTGAGAGTAACAAGCTGACCGGATGCATACCGGCGGCACTGAGCGGCGTATCGAACAGTAGTAGGGGGCTTAACGTAAGGCCTTTCTGCTAGGTTTGCCTTGGCTGTCGGCCAAGGTCTGACTGCGGGGACCGAACCGGCTCTTCCGCAGCAACGAAAATTAGTCTCAACCTTTTTGCCGTCTCGTTTGTACTATATGTGAAGTCGCCCGAATGAGAGAGGGCCTGAAGCATGAACGACAAACGAGAGATGGAACGGCTGAGTCGGGGCGACATCCCCGCCCTCGGCACGCTGGTCAGACGGTACCAGACCCAGGCCCTGTGAGCAGCGTACCTCATTACCCACGATCTCGCCCAGTCAGAGGATGTCGTCAGCAATGCATTTCTTCGCGTGTACGAGCGAGCAGAACAGTTCGACTCACAACGACCCTTCGAGGCTTGGTTCTACAGAATAGTCGTCAGCGACGCCATTAAGAGATTACAGACAAAGGAAACAGGGAGAAAGTGCGCAATCCACAGCAGATTGAAGGTCACCCCGAGACATTTGGCGCCCCTGCTCTGATTCTTCTGTTTTTCCTCACGGCCTTCACCATGGGCTTCCTCTAACCCTCAGGCCAGGCGCTGATGTGGGCGTACATCGGGGAAACGATGTTCCACTCCGGCAGGGTTTACATGCCCGAGCGAGGCATCGGTTCCCTGGGCGAATCGCTTGCCACTGCCTGCTCCGATGCGATTCGCGTATCGACCCCGTCAGTAAGGATCGTCGTTACCCCCCGAACGCGGCTGAGGCCCAGCCGACGGTGGCGGCCACCGTGACGGCGAAAGCGAACTGCTGCGCGACAAGCTTGCCCGCTAACCGTAGCCCAAGTTCGCGCCCAATCGTGATCGCCGCGACCAGGCATGGCAGCACCGTTCCAGCGAGGAATGTTGCAACCAGCAGCTGCGTCGCGCTCAACGAGGCCACGGTGCCGGCCTCGGCCAGGAGCAGTATGCCGTCCTTGCGAACAGCCGCGAGCACGGTCGGCATTGCCGCGTCCGCCGGCAGTGCGAACACGGCCATCGCCGGCGCCAGCAAGCCCCCTGCTGCATCGAGCACGCCCGACCAGTCGAGGAGCGAGGCAACCATGGCGATCGCGAAGAAGGTCGGGAGCGCCGTGCGGAAGAATGCCCAAACAGTCCCTCGCGCCTCCGTCCCGACTGCCGCGAAGGACGGCCGGGTGAGGAAGGTGCGCGGTTCGATGAGCAGTGTGTTGAGTGTCGACCGCGCGGCAGGCTGACTGATGAGGCGCGTGTAGACGAGCGTCGCCGCGACGAGCAGTGCCAGGTACGGCACAACGAGACTGCTCTTGTCGGCGGCGGCAAAAACTGCGAGCGTCGCGCCGAGTTGGTACGAGCAGGCGGACCCGAAGGAGATCGCGCCGACGGTCGTCGGCCGGGTGCAGGCAGAGCAGGAGCGTGTCGAGACGATTGCCGGGACGTTGCAGCCGAAGCCCATCAGCACTCGTGTCACGTCGCGCCCGTGCAGGCCGACCGGCCGCAACAGGGGGTGGAGCGCCGCCCCGATGCGGTCCGCGAGGCCGCTCGCCTTGTAAACGCTGATCAGCACTGAGTAGACCAGCACCGTGGGGACCGCCCACACGAACAGCAACGGCCCCATCGTGAGCAGTCCGTAGTCACCGGCGAGCACAGCCCCGAGTGGTCCAGGCCAGCCCTCTATCCTCTCGGCCAGGGGTGTCGTGATCGCCACGGCCAGCGGATCAAGCCAGGCGGCGGCCTGATTCGCGCCGAGCACGGCGAGCAGAGCGGGCAGGACCAGGAGCGCGACCGCTATCGCGGGACCTGCGACCGCGTGGTCGAGGAGTCCGCGCCGCGGCTCGATCCGCCACCCCGCTCGCACCGGCGTTCGCTCATGGCGGACTGTGCCGGGCGCAGCAACGGCGGCCTGCAATTCCTCGAGCGCCGCAGCATCGGGACGGCGCGCATCGAGCACCACGAATGGCAGTCCGGTCGCCAGCGACATGCGCACGATCCCTTCGCGAGCGGAGGCATGGTCGGCGACGAGGTCCCAACGTGTCACGGCGATGCTCGCCCGCCTCCCATGCACGAGCGGCAGTAGAAGGTCAAGGTCCTCGTCGAGCTGGGTCGCAGAGGCGACGAGCAGCACCTCGTCCGTGTCCTCGAGCGCCTCTAACGTGCGGCGCACAGTGTCGGCATCCGAGGCGCGGTGCAGCCCCGGCGTGTCCACGAAAATCCGGCTGGAGGTCGTGTACTCGCTGCAGGGTACTGTGGTGCCGCGGAAGTTTACGCTCCGCGCAGGCTGGCCTGCTAAGGCACGAACCAGCGCGGACTTGCCGACGCTCGCGCGTCCGAGTAGCAGCGTCGTGGGAGGCGCCGCGACATCGATGTCATGTCGGTCAGCACGCACAGGACTCCACGCAGCAAGAGAGGTCGTCCAGATACATTCCCGCCGCTCGGCGGGCCGCAACGGCTTCCGTGGTGTCCCTTCCGAGGCGCTGTGCGATCGAATCGGCGACGATGGCAAAGCGCTGACGGAACTTGTAAATGAAGCAGAAGTTCACGCCCCGGTGCTCGATAAGGGGGCCGGAGATGAACAGGCCAGGCACAAGCGTGGATTCGTCGGCCTCTTCCGTG
>VXLM01000083.1 GCA_009841605.1 Dehalococcoidia bacterium | reverse complement strand
GGTCAGCGCTTCCGAAATAACCCCCGGACTGCTGAGATAGGAAACCATGGGAAGCAGCGCCTCGGCCTCGAGCCCCGTCTCCTCCAGCGTTTCCCGATAGGCCGTCTCTTCGGCCGTTTGGCCCTCTTCGATTATCCCGGCAACGCATTCGATCTGATAGGGCCGGAATCCCGGCGACGTGAAGGCCCCGATGCGGAACTGTTCGATCAGGACAAGCTCCTTGCGGATCGGGTCGAACGGCAGAACGGCGACCGCGTTTCCTCGATCGACTACTTGCCGCTCCATTTCGCCGCTCCATTCGTCCTCGGAGACTTTGTGGCGCAGGCGGTATGTATCCACCTTCACGTATCCGCGGTAGGAGCGCTCCTTGGAACTGACGGCGACGTCTTCGTTACTCATCCTCTTCACTCATGTTCTTGATTCACGTTCTTCATTCACCGGGGGGTGTCTCGCGGAATTTCGGCTTCCTCGGACAGCGCGGCGGGCGCTAGCATCTGGGTAGGGGCTATGGGAAACGGACGCAAGGGCAGAGTCCGGCGGGCTCGCCGTCGAACCGGCCCCCAACTCTGAAACCCCGCCTGAAAGCCTTCCTGAACGCCCGAATGGAGATAAGAATGGCCCAAACGAAAAAAGTCACTTTTACCGGTGCGTTGGGCGCCGAACTGGCCGCGCGCCTTGACCTGCCGGCCGGCAAACCCCGTGCCTACGCGCTCTTTGCGCACTGTTTCACGTGTTCCAAGGACATATTCGCCGCCGCCCGGGTCAGTGCCGGCCTGGCCGAGCGCGGCATCGCCGTTTTCCGTTTCGACTTCACGGGCCTTGGCCACTCCGACGGTGAGTTCGCCAACACGAACTTCTCGTCCAATGTTGCCGATCTGAAGGCGGCTGCGGAATTTCTGCGTCAAAGCCACGAGGCGCCGAAAATTCTCATTGGACATAGCCTCGGCGGCGCCGCCGTTCTCGCGGCGGCCGAGGCGGTTCCGGAAGCGAAAGCGGTGGCCACCATCGGGGCGCCGTTCGATGTAGAGCATGTATCGGAGAACTTCTCGGCATCGGTGGACGAGATACGGGAGAAGGGCGAAGCCGAGGTGACGCTCGGCGGACGGCCGTTCGTCATCAAACGGCAGTTCCTGGACGACATCGGCTCGCAGGACCAGGCCCGGCGAATTGCCGATCTCAGGAAAGCGCTTGTGGTTTTTCACGGTCCCCTCGACCGGCAGGTCGGCATCGACAACGCGGCCGCGATTTATTCGGCGGCCAAGCACCCCAAGAGTTTCGTCACCCTGGATGACGCGGATCATCTGCTGACGGAGCGCTCGGACGCCATTTATGTGGCCGACGTGATCTCCGCCTGGGCAACAAGGTATCTGGGTGAAACGGTCGAGACGGCGCGGGCGGCGCCGAAGGCGAAGGAGGGAGAAGTGCTCGTCGCCGAAAGCGGCGTCGGGCGGTTCGGCCAATCCATTTCCGTCGGCGGGCGTCACACCCTGACGGCGGACGAGCCGCCCCAGGTCGGCGGCGAGGATACCGGGCCGACACCTTATGATCTGCTGCTCTCCGGCCTCGGCGCCTGCACGACCATGACCATGCGGATGTATGCCGCGCGGAAGAAAATTCCCTTGGACCGGGCGTCGGTCACACTGCGGCACGACAAGATTCATGCCGAGGATTGCGGGGACTGCGAGACCCGGGAAGGGAAGGTCGATCGGATCGAACGGGAAATCACCCTGGAGGGCGACCTGACCGGGGAGCAGCGGCGGAAACTGCTGGAGATCGCCGGCAAGTGCCCGGTTCACCGGACGCTTCACTCGGAGGTGGATATCCAAACCAGTCTGGCCTAGCCGGTCACGGGGGCGAGAGAGCTCGATGCGGCGACGCAACCGTTCCCTCTCCCTCCGGGAAAGCATTGGAATTTGGTTCCAACGGAAATTTCGGATTCGGCCCGATCGTGTGCGCCGGTATAGGCATTTATGGTCATTTATGGACATTTGATGACTTGGTTAAATTCCAATTCGGTGCTTTTGGGCGCTTTTTTGTGCGCGGGAACCCGTGCGGGAAACCCCGCGAACCATGCTCCCTTAACAATGTGTGCGATCGGCCGCCCTTTGCCACCCCGTCACTCAGCTTCGGGGGGAGAGGGTGCAAAATTACCACAAAGCGCACAGAGATCACGGAGCGGATTTGAGTGCCGATATTCCGTGTCTTCGGTGGTGAATGTCCTGTATGCCCCGCACGGAGGCGGGGCATACAGAGAGGGATGCGAAGATAAGGTCATTCTCGGCCGGCCACCGCGCCCGTGCCTCGAACACTCAACATCGGACGGAAACATGAATGTTCTAGCGAGCGAGAAGAGTCACGCTGTCAACGTCGCCTGCGCCGTTTCCCTTTCGCGCCGTCCCGCGTTTTTTTCGATTCCCGCAGGTTTCTTGTGTATTCGCAAACCGGGAAGTTCGAGCAGCCCAGGAAGCGGCCATACCTGCCCATTCTGGCGTTCAGCCAGCCGTCGCAGACGGGACAGGCCTCGATAGTCCCACCACAGTCGTGGCAGACGTAAGCCTCACCAGACTTGACGGGGAGGCCGTTTCCGCACCGGGGGCAGGCACGCGCTGTGTGCTCGCAGAGCGGAAAGTTCGAGCAACCATAGAAGACGCCGCCGTTGCGCGCGTTTTCCCGGCGCTCCAGCCGTCCTCCGCCGCATCTTGGACAAGGCACGTCGCCCTCCGGCGGGCGACCGAACACTTCGATGTCGTATCCGCCGTCGATCAACTCCGTCACGAATTCGGACGGTTGGCCGCCGTCGGCCAACAGGAAGACTTGCCGCCGCGCCCGGGTAACGGCAACGTAGAGCAGGCGCCGCTCTTCGGCGTTCGGATGGGCTTCGGGCGCTGCCAGCACCAGATCGAGCAGCGGATCGTCGGCGATCTCCGCAGGGAACCCGTACTTGCCGGAACACAGTCCAAGGACCACTGCATAGTCGGCCTCGAGACCCTTGGAGCGGTGCACGGTCATCCAGGTGAAGCGAAGCCCCGGATACTGCTTCGGCAGGGCATCCAGATTGCGGGGCCGCAGATGCCGGTAGCGGCCCAGCAGCAGCACCTCCGATGTACCCTCGTATTGGCGGGCATCCGCTTCGATTCTGTCGAGCGCCTCTTTCAGAAGTGAGAGTTCCTGCTCGCCGGGAAGTCCGACGAATACCGCGGGGCGATCCGCCTTCCGCGTCGTGTTGACCGTCTTGCGGATTTGGTCCGGGTTGCGCAGCACGAAGTCCGTGGCGACCGTCGCGATACGATCGGCGCAGCGGAACGTGGTGACAAGATCGATGCGCTCGAACGCGCCGAAATGGACCCCGAACTCCCGCATCACCGAGATATCCGAGCCGCCGAACCGGTAGATCGCCTGCCAGTCGTCGCCGACAGCGAACAGTTGCGCCCCGGGCGAGCTGTCTAGCAGCGCTTTCAGCAGCCGCGCGCGGGACGGCGAGATGTCCTGAAACTCGTCGACTAGGATGTAGCCGAACGGGCTGCGGTAACGTCCTTCCTCCACGAGATCGGTCGCCCGGTTGATCATGTCGTGGAAGTCGATTTCGCCTGCGCTGGCAAGCGCTTCCTCGTAGCGCTCGAAGATCGGCCGGAACACGGCGAGAAACGCCATCGCCCGCGGCTTGTCCCGGTGAGCACCAGCGCGCTCAGCAATATCGCCGAAGCTCAGCCGGTTGCCCTTGAAGTGTTGCAGGAAGGTCGCCACCAGCCTCGTGAACGGATCGATCCGGCCCTGGCGGTCGAGAGCAGAGAACGTTTCCTCGCGCGGCATCGGTGAGAACGTTACCCCGTGGTCCACGAGTTTTTTCTCCAGGTTGCGGAGCAATCTGCCATCGGACTGTTCGTGGCTAAAGGTCTCGATCAACACGGTGTCGTACTCGGCATGAACGCCGCGCTTCCATTCCATCTCCTCAAGATATTTCTCCCGGGGAACGAACGGTGCCGTGTTGCCGGAGGCGTCGACCCCGAAATGCTCGATATAGATACCGTGATCGGGAAGACGGAAGTCGGGCTTGTACTGGCGCTTTTCCGGGGTCGCGAGGTCGTGCTCGTAGGGCGCTTCGTATTCGTAGGCGACACCGTGAAGATAGAGGAAGTTGGCGATCTCGCATTCCTCAAAGCTGCGGACCACGTCACCCTTCAGCGAGCGGATATCGAACTTGCGGATATAATCGTGGTACTCGCCCCAGTTTCTGAATTCTTGCTGGCTCCTGTACGGCGCGAACCCTTCCTGGAACCACGCGACCAGCGTGGCCGAGAGATCGCGGACGGCGAGCAGATCGGCGACGATTTTCTTGAGCAGGTCGAACAGGGTTCGGTCGTTCTCCGCCGTTGCGGCGAGCGCGGGGCGCTTACCTTCGGCTTCGCCGACGATCGCCATGCCGAGGCTGTGGAAGGTGCGCACCAGTCGCTTTTACACATATGACGCTGCCGAGGA
>VXLM01000037.1:440-4529 GCA_009841605.1 Dehalococcoidia bacterium | reverse complement strand
CCTTAGCGCGGCGAATTTCACCCCCATCCTAACCTTCCCCCATCGAGGGGGAAGGAATTCCCAGGCTCCCATCAGGGGTTATGCAAAGGTCTCCCTTCGCGGGTATGACGGTGGCTGTGTGTTGAGCGCTCTCACGAAGTGTGAAAAGTTACGGCTGATTCGCTCATCGGCCTATATTCGGGCGAACTTGTTGATGGCGTTTGGGACGCCGACCTGAGCGACGTAGATGTCGCCGCGCGAGTCGATCCAGAGGCCGTGGGAGCCGCCGATGAACTGCCAGGGTTCGTGGCCGCGCTCTCCCCAGACGGCGACCTCGCTGCCGTCTGGGGACAGGATGTACATGCGTCCGTCTCCGGGCACGTGCATGAAGCCGTCGGTGTCGAAGACTCCCTGGTTGGGGCTCGGCGTGCTCCACTCGGTGAGGTAGTTTCCGTCGCGATCGAATATCTGGATGCGGTCGTTCGAGCGATCCATGACGTAGGCGCGATCCTCGCCGTCGACGGCTATGCCGTGCGGCAGGAGGAACTCGCCCGGGCCGGTGCCGTGTTTCTCGGTCGAGCCCCAGGATAAGTCGTCGTGGTAGTTGAGATCGCCACCGCCCCAAGAGGCGGTGAGCTCCCACTCAGAGTTCTCCCAGCCGCGCTTGAGGTGTGCGTATGGGGATGCGGCGGCAGGGTCGCTGCCAGCAGGACTGAAGCGATGAGCTCGGTTCTGCCTGTAGCCGTCTGAGACGAACAGGTCGTCGGAGACGGGAGAGGTTACGGCCAGTGTCGGCCTGTTGAACGGGGAGCCCGCGGGACCAGGCTCGCCGGGGACTCCCAGAACCATGCCGGGGTCGCCGTTGGGCGAGTACGTACGGATGCAGTGGTCGAAGGTGTCCGCGAGGTAGATGGTATCGTCAGGAGTGATCCACAGGCCGTGCGGCGTGCGGAGCTTGTCCTCGCCGAAGGTGTTGAGGTGGTTGCCGTCGCGGTCGAAGGCGAGGATGGCTCCAGTGTTGGCATCGAATGCCTGGGCGGTGCGGACGGCGAGGTAGACGTTGTCGTTCGAGTCGGTGGCGACGTCAGAGACGACACCAGGGATGTCGATTTTGCACCAGTTGTCGACAGACTCGAATAGGTAATTGCCTCCGCCCTGTCGTTTCGCCATGGTGTGCCTCCCTGGCTAGAAAAGCCGCTCGGTCCGCTCGAATCAACCATGCCTCAGTATACGATTTGGCATCGACCTTCGCAGCTACGATGCACAATACGAAAACAAGCGAAATATGGTATACTGTCTATACGTTTTTCAAGAACACCTGAGCGCTCTGCGAAAGGCATTCTCGACCAGCGTCGCCCCCACTATGGCCGGTCAGACAGGAGCCCTACATGGTATCGAAGACCCAGTTTGGACATATCCGCCCGCACGGCCTCGAAGAGGAGATGCGGAGCTCGTACCTGACGTACGCAATGACGGTCATCGTGGGTCGGGCCCTGCCGGACGTTCGCGACGGCCTCAAGCCGGTCCAGCGGCGTATTCTGTACGCGGCGCACGAGATGGGGATGCGTCCGAACTCATCATACCGCAAGAGCGCAAGGCTCGTTGGTGACGTGCTGGGCAAGTATCACCCGCACGGCGAAGGGGCGGTGTATGACGCGATGGTGCGTCTGGCGCAGGGATTCTCTCTGCGAGTGCCGCTGATCGATGGGCAGGGCAACTTCGGCAGTGTCGACAACGACCCGCCGGCGGCGATGCGGTACACGGAGGGACGGCTCAGCGCGGCAGCAGAGGAGATGCTGGCAAACCTCGACCAAGAGACGGTTGATTTCGTGGACAACTTCGACGGGTCGCTGCAGGAGCCTGTGGTGCTTCCGGCGCGGCTGCCGAACCTGTTGGTCAACGGGGCGGCGGGTATTGCCGTGGGGATGGCGACGAATATCCCGCCTCACAATCCCGTGGAGGTCTGCGACGGGATCATCCATCTCATCGATCATCCGACAGCGACGGATGAAGAGTTGATGCAGTTCGTGCCCGGACCCGACTTCCCGACTGCTGCAACGATAATGGGGCGGGAGGGCATCAAGAACGCCTATACGACGGGGCGTGGGCAGATCATCATGCGCGCGGTGGCCGAGATCGAGCCGATGAAGCGCTCGAACCGGATGCAGATCGTCGTGACCGAGCTGCCGTACCAGGTCAACAAGGCCGGGCTGATCGAGAAGATCGCCGCGCACGTTAAGAACAAGCGGCTGGACGGGATAACGGAGATCCGGGACGAGTCCGATCGGCGCGGGATGCGCATCGTCATGGAGCTTCGCAACGGCGCGCAGGGGATGGTAATCCTCAACAATCTGTACAAGCTTACGGAGATGCAGAAGTCGTTCTCCGCCAACATGATGGCGCTGGTGAACGGCAGGCCGGAGCTCCTGACGCTCAGGTCGGCCTTGCAGAATTATGTCGATTTCCGACGTGAGGTCGTCCGTCGCCGGACGGAGTTCGAGCTGAGGAAGGCCAAGGCGCGGGCGCATATCCTGGAAGGACTGAGGATCGCGTTAGAGAACCTGGACGCGGTTATCGAACTGATCCGCAATGCGGCTGACGTGGAGGCGGCGCGGACGGGGCTGATGAACCGTTTCGCCCTGGACGAGAAGCAGGCGCAGGCCATCCTCGACATGCAGCTGCGGCGCCTGGCGGCACTGGAGCGCGAAAAGATCGAGAACGAGTACCGCGAGATCCAGGAGACGATCAGCAGACTGGAAGAGCTTCTGGGAGACCCGCGAAAGGTTGATCTGGAGATCAAGAAGGAGACCCGGGCGCTCAAGAAGAAGATCGACGGGGAGCGGCTGACGCAG
The DNA here is from genome assembly GCA_009841605.1 of Dehalococcoidia bacterium. GTDB lineage: Bacteria > Chloroflexota > Dehalococcoidia > Lucifugimonadales > VXLM01 > VXLM01. Next base: position 1,698 of record VXLM01000037.1, on the reverse strand, counting down.
ATCAGCGACGCCTCGATCGACATCAACCGTGACGACATCGAGCCTCACGAGCAGGTGGTCATCACGTTCAGCAAGGGCGGGTACATCAAGCGTATACCGGCCGCAACGTTCCGCAACCAGCACAGGGGCGGTAAGGGCGTTTCCGGGATGAACACGCGGGACAATGATCCGGTGCGGCATATTCTGGTGGTCGATACGCATGACATGCTGCTGTTCTTCACGAGCCGGGGGCGAGTGCTGCCTTTGAAGACCTACGAGATTCGCCCCGACACATCGCGGAACACGCGAGGGGTCCCCGTGGTCAACGTGATCCCGTTGAGCGACGAGGAGCAGGTCGAGGCCATTATCGGTGTGAAGTCGCTGGACCAGCCGGACCTCTACCTCGTCATGGCCACGCAGCAGGGAAGCGTCAAGCGGACTGCTCTCAACGCCATCGCAAACATTCGCCGCGCGGGACTTATCATCTTCAACCTGCGGGAAAAGGACATGCTCGTGACCGCACGTCTCGCGCACGAGACCGACGACGTGATGATGGTGACTGAGCAGGGTATGTCGATACGGTTCCCAGTCCAGGATGTGAAGCCGCGCCTGCGAGCCGCGGGCGGCGTGCGCGGCATGTTACTGGCGAAGCGGGACAAGATCGTGTCAATGGACATGGTGATACCCGACAGCAAGCTTCTCGTCATCAGCAAGAACGGCTACGGGAAGCTGACGTATCTCAAGAGCTACCGGCAGCAGGGCCGCGGAGGATCGGGTATCAAGACGATGTCCGTCACGAGGCGGACGGGCAAAGTGGCTGCGGCCGAGGTCATCGCGGACAGCGACGAGGTCTACGTCGTGTCGGAGCAGGCCCAGGTGATCCGCACGAACCTCTCGGAGATTCGGAGCACCGGGCGTGCGACTCAGGGCGTGCGCATCTTCAACCCGAACAAGGGAGATAAGGTAGCCTCAATCTCCTGTGTCGGCGAGTTCGAGGTGCCGGAGGAGAAGGTCGTTCAGAAGCCGAAGTCGAAGCCGCCTTCAAAGCCAGTGGCACCTCCCGCGCCTGAGACGAAGCGGAACGGTGGGCCTCCGTCGCCGGGCACGACGGAGAGGTTGTTCGAGTAGGGTTTGGTTCGCAAACGTTAAGGGTAGTTCACCTCAGCGCCCGCTCAGCTATGAGACGGGGCATTTTTTGTTTTTAAATAGAGGCGCTCGCTGGTATAAATCGCCGGGGGGGGGGATAATAAAAAAAAAATCACCAAGCACACAAAAACAA
>VXLM01000037.1:0-430 GCA_009841605.1 Dehalococcoidia bacterium | reverse complement strand
TTTGTGGTGTTTGGCTTTGTTTTTTTTTTCCACTGGGTGTTTGCTCTCTAATTTTTTAGTTCTCCACCCGCCGCCCCGCGTTCCTGCTCGGCGGGGCCGCTTTTCTTGTTTACCGGTTCGGCCTGTCTGTCATTTCGAGCGCGGCGGGGAATCTAAGACGATTTGCCGTCGTTCCCACTACGAATTTGGTAGGAGAAGGAGCTCTTTATATTCCTCACTGCGCTCCGCTGCGTTCGGAATGACAGTTTGAAGGTTTGCTGCGTTTGGAATGACAGGTGTGGGTTGCTACCCTCACCACCTGGAATGAAAATGTGCGCGGAACGGAGACGGGCGATTCGCGAATCGCCCCTACGAGGGGTTGGACAAGGGGTATTTTGATAGATGGGTATTATAGAAAAAAAAAAGACACCCAAACAAGCAGCAAAGAAGT
>VXLM01000118.1 GCA_009841605.1 Dehalococcoidia bacterium | reverse complement strand
CCTCATCCTCCACCCCCTCGGAAACCGCCACCGCGTTTACAAGAATCCCCGTATCCACGACCGACATAGCGACCGCCTTCGTCAGACCGATCATCGCCGCATGGCTCGCCGACCGCGCGCTCCGGCCCGGCCCACCCTGCAGTCCTATCTCCCTCGCCACCGTCACGATCCGCCCGTACCCGCGCTCCATCATCGCCGGAATGACAGCCTGACAGTACTGCAGCGGTCCGCGCACGTCGTTCCGGTACAGGGTATCGAGTGTCTTGGGATCGATCGCATGGAGCGGCCCCGAAACGTCTCCCATCGGGTCGGCGTACACGACGACATCCACCCGCCCCCAGACCAGTTTCGCCGTCGTCGCCGCCCACTTCGCCGCTGCCGGATCCGCCGGATCGCCCAGCAGCAGGCGACCCTGGATGCCCTCCGCATCCAGCATGTCCGCCGCCCGTTCGCCCATCACCCGGTCCGCCTCCACCAGCACGATGCTCGCACCCTCACGCCCCATCCGCATAGCCACGCCAAGTCCAAGGGCCGACCCTCCGCCAACGACTATCCCAACCTGCCCGTCAAATCGCCCCATGCCTGTCCCCAATTTCAAACTGACCCCTACCTCACCCTATCTGCCCGCGACGGCGAGTCGCCCCTCCCGTTTTGGGAGAGGGTTGGGGTGAGGGTGATCCATCCCCTCTCCCGTCCTGGGAGAGGGCTAGAGCCTGCCCCGTACTTGATACGGGGGTGAGGGTGATCTGAACATCCCCTCTGCGCTCTCCGCGTCCTCTGCGGTGAATCCCCTGTCCTCTACAATCACCCACACCTACTCTACGACCCAACACCTACCCGGTCAACGGCGTATACTCGCCGCATGAGTCAGTCCGAACGCCAATGCCCTCTCTGCCTCTCCACAGGTGCTGCGCTCTTCCACACCAGCACCCAAAAGAACCTCGAACGCGACTACCACCACTGCGACACCTGCGACCTCGTCTTCGTCCCTCCCAAGTTCCACCTCGACCCCGACGACGCCCGCGAGAGATACCTCACGCACGACAATGACCCCGACAACCCCGACTACCGCCGCTTCCTCTCCCGCCTCTGGGACGAGCTCCGCCCACGCCTGCCCCAAGGCGCTCGTGGCCTCGACTACGGCGCTGGCCCCGGCCCAGCCCTCGCAGCCATGATCGAGGAGGACGGCCACTCAGCCGCCCTCTACGATCCCCTCTTCCACCCCGACGATACCGTCCTCGCCCGCACCTACGACTTCATCACCTGCACCGAGACCGTCGAGCACTTCGCCACCCCCCGCGCCGACTTCCTCCGCCTCAACGAACTCCTCGCCCCGGGCGCCTACCTCGGCATCATGACAGACATCCTCGAAGACATAAGAAAATTCCCCGACTGGTACTACCACCGCGACCCCACTCACCTCGCCTTCTACACGCGGCGGACTCTCCACTGGATTGCCAACTGGCTCGGTCTGGAACTCGAACATCCGCGTCCCCGCGTCGTCCTCCTTCACAAACGCGGCAGGGGAGATTGACCCCCTCTGAGCCCTCCCGCCTGCGACGGCGAGTCGCCCAGCACCCACCACCCGATTGACACACAATCGCACCCGTCGTTATCATTGAATCAACGGGCACGGCGTCCGTTCTTCAGGCCCTCCACGCACAGGAGTCCCCCATCATGGCAACATACGTCAAGAGCGAGGCCCAGGACTGGGCTTGGGAGAACCTCCGCGGCGAGTGGAGCACCCTTATGACGCCGTTCACACTCGACGATGAGGTCGACGACGACGCCCTCCGTCACAACATCCGCCACGTCATCTCGCTCGGCACGCGCGGAGCCGGATGCACGTGGGGTATGGGCGAGTTCTGGAGCCTCACCCGCGAGGAGCGCATCCGCGTATACGACACCTTCGCCGACGAGGCGGCAGGACAGTGGCTCATCGGCGCTCACGTCACCCACACCTCCGAAAAGGACATGCTCTTTCTCGCCGACCACGCCGAGAGCGCGGGCTTCGATCTCCTCATCGCCGCCCCTCCCTACTTCGTCACCAAGACCGAGGACCAGGTCGTCGACTTCATCCGACGCCTGGCAGACTCCACCAACCTCGCCATCATGTTCTACAACTCTCCCCAGTTCGGCATCGTCATGAGCGCCGACGGGCTGAGACAACTCTGCGACATTCCCAACGTCGTCGGCGTCAAGGAGGCCAGTTTCAACCGCGACCTCACCATCGAGGCACACCGCCTCCTCGGCAACTCCGCCATCATCAGCGCCCCCGACGAGTGGGTCCTCTTCAAGGGCCGCGAGCTTGGCTTCCAGCAGCAGGTCATGTTCGCCAACACGTCCGACTGGCGCTTCGACCGTCCCGGCGACAACAACTACGTCCAATTCATCGACCGCGCCACTCAGGGCGACATCGACGACGCCATGTACGAGCAGCGCCTCGCGCCCGTCAAGGCCCTCTCCGACAAGTGGTGGCAGTACACCGTCGCCAAGTTCGGCGGCGCGCTCCCCGCATCCATGTGCAAGCACTGGGGCGAGCTCATGGGCCTCCGACACGGCCACGTGCGCCCTCCCCTGTCCGATCTCGACGACGAAGAAAAAGAACGACTGAAGTCCGAGTTGGAGGCCGTCCGGAGCGCCTCCCTTACTCCAGCATAGGGGTTAATCACATGATCTTGATGGTGAGCGTTCAAAACCTCGACGAGGCCATCCACGCCCTGAAGGGCGGCGCCGACATCGTGGACGTCAAGAACCTGCAGGAAGCCCTCGTCGGCTCCGCCAACCCGTGGATCATCGAGCAGGTCCGCGACGCCATCCCCGAGCCTCACCACGCCAGCGTCACCCTCGGCGTCGTCCCCAACCAGATCGGCACCGTCGCCATGGCCGTCTACGCAGCCGGTCAGATGGGCGCAACCTCCGTCAAGGTCGGCTTCATGAACACGGAGTACGACCACGCCGCCGAGACCCTCCTCGCATCCAAGCAGGCCCTCGAGGGCACCGACACCAAGCTCATAGGATCCCTCTTCGCCGACAACCCTCTGTACGACGGGCTCGAAGCTGACCACATGGTCAAGCTCGCCAAGGACGGTAAGTGCGACGGTTGGCTCATCGACACCCTCACCAAGGACGGCCGCAACCTCTTCGACTTCATGTCCGAGTCCGAGCTCCGCGACATGGTCTTCGACAGCAAGCAGGACGGCATGAGCACGGCGCTCTCCGGCCACCTCAAGATCGACAACCTCGACGAGCTCTCCCGCATCAACCCCGACATCGTCGGCGTCCGCGGAGCCGTCTGCGCCCAGGGCGAGCGATCCGAGGGCGTCTACTGGGAGGCCGTCGCCGAGTTCAAGCGACAGCTCGACATGCGACAGTCAGGCGAGATCGACGTCCTCGACGGCGCATTCATGGCAAACGGCAGCAAGAACGGCGATTCATCCAACGGCTGGGTCGTCGTCGACGGCACCGGCAAGACCTGCGCCAGCATCCTCGCCGAGCTCACTGAGCGCGTCGAGGCCGACTCCCAGACCTTCCTCGAAGTCATCATGCCCGACGTCCTCAACACCTACGACGTCGTAGTCTGGGCCGAAGAACGCGGCCACACCATCCTCACCCAGCGCAAAGACCCCAACGGGTCGATGCGGATACTGATCCAGCCGTAGCCTTTCGCCGACTTCCACACGAACCTAGGCCGTCGCATGATTCGACACCTCTCCGTCGATCAGAGCGGGACGTACCCCTTCCACTTACAAAAAACCCTCGAAGGCCGCCAGGACTTCCGCTGGCGCAAGCTCCCCAACGGTTCCTACTCCGGCGTCCTCGACGGCACACTCATCCACATCCACCAGTCCGACGACCGCCTTCTCTACCAGTCAACCCCCGACGCCGACCTCACCACCCTCCTGGCCTCCTACTTCCGTCTCGACGACGACCTCGATTCCGTCTACACAGAAATCGCCGACCGCGACGACCACATCGCCGCGCTCATAGAAAAATACCCCGGCGTCCGCATCATGCGACAGCCCGATCCCTGGGAATGTCTCGTCTCCTACATCTGCTCCGCCAGGGCCACTCCCCCAAGAATCGCCCACCGGGTCGAGACAATTGCAACCCAGCTTGGCCGCCCTCTAACCCTCAACGCCGAGACCAGCCACACCTTCCCCGACCCACAAACGATCATCGACGCTGGCACCGACCGGCTACAACAAATGACCCTCGGCTTCGACCGCGTCCCCGACGCCATCACCCGGGCAGCCGAACGCATCCTCGACGGTCGCCTCGACCTGCTCCGCCTAGCCCAACCCGACATCCCCTACACCGAAACCGTCTCCCAACTCACCGACCTCTACTGCGTCGGCCCCAAGATCGCCAACTGCGTCGCCCTCTTCGCCCTCAACAAGACCGACGCCTTCCCCGTCGACTCCCGCGTCCGAAACACCGTCAAGAGACTCTACCCGTCCCTTCAACACTCCACCGACGACCAAATAATCGCCTGGGCCCAAGACCTCTTCGGCCCCCACGCCGGCTACGCCAACCAACTCCTCTACATGGCCTAACCCGCGCTCAGGGACATCTTCACCCACCCTAGCAAGACAACCTGTCAGTCCGAACACAGCAACCCCAAAACTGTCATCCCGAACGAAGCAACCCCAAAAA
>VXLM01000111.1 GCA_009841605.1 Dehalococcoidia bacterium | reverse complement strand
GTACCCGTCGGAGACGAAGATATCGCCGGTGTTCGGGTCGACGGCGGCGTGGGTCGGGTTGCTGAACGGCTTGCCGCTGAGCCTACCCGATCCGCGACCCTTTTCCCCTATGGTCATCAGCAGCTTGCCGTCGAACGTGAACTTGCGAACGGTGTGCTCGGCGGCGTAGATGTAGTAGCTGGACTCGTCGGGGCCTATCGTGGCTCCGTGAGCGCTGGTGAAGATTCCCTCGCCCCACGAGTTGATCATCGCGCCATCGCGGTCGAAGACGATGACGGGATGCTCGCCGCGGTTGAAGACGTAGACGTTGTCGTTCGCGTCCACGGCGACGGACGTGGCCTCCTTGTAAGACCAGCCTTCCGGCAGATCGCCCCAGTCGTCGCCCGATATCTCGTAGGTGTAGTCGCCTTCACCGATGGTCGTCACTATTCGCCTCCTGTTGCGGCCCTCTGCCAGACTATTCGCCCCTTCCGTGATTTTCCGGCCAGCACCATGGGTGGGGTCGTCAAGATTAATTCATCGCCCTCTAGCTGAATGAACCTCACCTGCTCGGTGCCCACGCGGTTCGGGTAGAAGGCCACCTCGATCTTGTGAATGACACGATCCCCTTGGTAGTCGTAGCGGCCACAGTACGCGACGAAGGTGCTCGCCGCGGCCAGCTTTTCCTCGTCGGTGCCGGCGAGCATGTCGCCTGCCTCGAAGTTCGGCCTGCCCGCCGCCATCATGAGGACGGACATGTAGCCGTCAGGGGTGTACATGATGTAGCCCGACGCGTCCTCGCCGAGGGGGTAGAGCACGTCATCGCCCGTGTGAGCCTCGTAGGTGACGAGCCGCCATGCTCCAATGAGGGGGTTCTGTTCCATGTACTGGCCTCAGTCCTTCGACGCGCGGACCGGGCGTTTCTTCTTTTCAGCGTCGTCGGGACGGCCGATGTTCTTTGCCTGGGTGGGCTGCCACCCGGTGTCGTGCTGGTAGGCCTTGCCCATCTCCAGAAGAGCCGGGAGATCGACGCGCGAGCCGTCGCGGACGTAGCGGCTCTGCTCGTGCTCGTGGCTCATCTCGATGGCGTCGAAGTTGCACACGTCGACGCAGATGCCGCACAGGATGCAGCGGTTGAGGTTGATCTCGAATTCGTCGATGATCTTGCGCCGCTTGGACTTCCCTTCCGGGTGCTGGGGATTGTCCTTCATCGTGGCGCTCATGCACTGGGTCGGGCACTCGCGCACACAGACCATGCAGCCGGTGCAGTACGGCTCGTCGGCGGTGTAGTCCCACGTAAGCGCGGGGAACCCCATGAAGCGCTCCTGCACGGGGAGACGCTTGTTGGGATCGGGGTACTGGCCGGTCACCGGAGACCGTTTCATGGTCTTCAGCGTGACCGCGAGGCCTTTGAGGAGTCCGCTCACCTAACCGTCGCTCAGCGAATGAGGATGACGGCGTTCATTGTATCAGGTGGTGCGTTAGGACGCTGAGGCGGTCGACGGGACAAGACAGCGTCCCTATGACAGCGAAAACTTTTGAAAAGTGTTGCATTCTGATGCAAACTGTTGCATTTTGCGTGTTATTGTCAAGTTGGATTGCAAGTCTCTCGTGCATTGCATGGCATTGATGCTCTGGTCCTCAGTGTGGGGAGAAGACACTTCGAGGTCGCGTGTTCCGAGTTCTAGGCTGTGGGCGATTGGGCAGCAGCTTCGCGGGAACGACGGGGGGAGACACGACACCGGGTAGTAGCGTACTATCGCCGTTCGTTGGCGCTATGCTACAATTTCGTGCGGAATTGAACGGCTGAGCCGCAGTATAGACGAAAGAAATGGGGTGGAGGGACTCGGTGTCAGACAGCATAAAGGTAGCGATTATCGGCGTGGGAAACTGCGCCTCTTCTCTGGTGCAGGGCATCGAGAAGTACCGTCATGTCGGTGACGAGGATGATGTGCCGGGGATCATGCACCCGGTCATGGGCGAGTACGGCGTCGGGGACATCGAGGTGGTGGCGGCGTTCGACATCAACGAGACCAAGGTTGGCCTCGACCTGTCGGAGGCGATACTGGCCGAGCCAAACAACACGGTGACGTTCGCCGAGGTGCCACACACGGGTGTGACGGTGCAGCGGGGGATGACACACGACGGCATCGGGCACTACGTGTCGGACATGGTCAAGAAGGCGCCGGGCGGCACGGCGGACATATCGGGGACGCTCCAGGAGCGCGAGGTGGACGTGGTGATCAACTACTTGCCGGTCGGCTCGGAGGAGGCAACGCGGTGGTACGCCGAGCAGGTGCTGGCCGCGAAGGTCGGGTTCATCAACTGCATCCCCGTGTTCATCGCGAGCGGCGAGAACGACTACTGGCAGAAGCGGTTCAGGGACGCCGGAGCGCCGATCATCGGCGACGACATCAAGTCGCAGGTGGGCGCGACGATCGTACATCGAGCGCTGGCCAGGCTGTTCATGGACCGGGGCGTCCAGCTTGATAATACCTACCAGCTTAACTTCGGGGGGAACACCGACTTCCTGAACATGCTGGAGCGCGAGCGGTTGACGAGCAAGAAGGTCTCCAAGACGCAGTCGGTGCGGTCGCAGATTGACAACGAGATACAGGCGGACAACATCCACATCGGGCCGAGCGACCACGTGCCGTGGCTAACGGACCGTAAGTGGGCGTACATCCGGCTGGAGGGCACGAGCTTCGGTGACGTGCCGCTGAACGTGGAGCTCAAGCTGGAAGTGTGGGACAGTCCCAACTCGGCCGGGGTGGTCATCGACGCGATCCGTTGCGCGAAGATCGCGCGGGACCGGGGCATCGGCGGGCCGATCCTTGCGCCGTCCGCCTACTTCATGAAGTCGCCGCCCGTGCAGTACCACGACGACGTGGCGCGTGAGATGGTGGAAGACTTCATAGCAGGGCGGGACGGCACCGACTAGAGCGATTCACCGCAGAGAACGCAGAGGGCTTACGGGTGCTATGTCCCCTCTTTGGCTTCTCTGTTTAGGACTCGTCTTCGCGTGTGTACTGAGTTTGCCCTTTGACAGGCTCAGGGCGAACGTTGTCTCCTCCCCTTGCTAAGGGCGTGGTTCTCGTCTAGGATGGCCTCCACATGACTTCCCGGACGGGGCGGCATGGGGCTTGGCACAGTTGCAGTACACCCCTACTCCTCCCCTAACTGGATACTGGGCTTCGCCAGTATGACGGTCATGAAAGGCTGAATGGACGTTGCCGTTATCGGTCGTGATCCGAGGGGGACTATGGATCATTTGGCTGCTGAACGCGAGGGGCAGGTAGCCGAGAGCATCGCTCCCGGAGTCTCCGAGCGTCCGCTCAAGATCGGCCTGGCATCGGCGTACGATTTCGCCTCTCGCGGCGGAGTGCAGACGCACATCCGTGAGCTCGGTCAGCAGCTCAGGACATGGGGCCACGACGTGCGCATCGTCGCGCCCTGCTCGGACACGAGCAAGGTGGATGACGAAGGGTTCATTCCCATGGGCAAACCGTTCCCGCTGCCGAGCAGAGGTTCGGTCGGGCGGATATCCGTGTCAGTGTGGCTGCGCGGGAAGATCAAGGAGATGCTGGACGAGGAGCGGTTCGACGTCATCCACATGCACGAGCCATTTTCGAGCTATGTGTGCGTGGGGATGCTGAGCCAGTCGGAGGCGGTGAACATCGCGACGTTTCACGCCTACCCCGGCTCGCGGGTCTATGACGTGGGCGGAGCGCGGATAGCGCAGCCCTATTTCGAGAAGCTGCACGGACGCATCGCCGTTTCGCAGCCGGCCAAGGAGTACATCAGCAGTCATTTCGAGAGCGACTACGAGATTATTCCCAACGGGGTGAGGATCGATCAGTACCAGCAGGGCGTGGAGCCGTTCCCTCACCTGCAGGACGGGATGATAAACCTGCTGTTTCTCGGTCGGGCCGACAAGCGGAAGGGGCTGAAGTACCTGCTGCTGGCGTACAGCAAGCTGAAGTGGGATTGGCCGAACCTGCGGCTGATCGTAATGGGACCCGGGAACCCGAACGGCGAGTGCCAGCGGATCATGGGAGAGCGGAGCCTGCAGGACGTGATGTTCGTGGGCGGCGTGTCCGACGAGGACAAGTTTCGCTATCTGAAGACGGCGGACGTGTACTGCTCGCCCGCGACGGGCGGAGAGAGCTTCGGGATGGTGCTCGTGGAAGCGATGGCGGCCGGGCTGCCGGTTGTGGCCAGCGAGATACCGGGCTATATGACGGTCGTGCGCAACGGGATCGAGGCGATGACGTTCCCGCCGAAGGACGTTGGAGCGCTTGTGGATGCGCTTGGCAAGGTGCTGGAGGATGCGGACCTAAAGCAAAGGCTCGCGGGGAACGCGCTGCGGAGAGCGGAGGAGTTCCGCTGGGAGCGCGTGGCGCGGCGGGTGCTGGACTACTACGTCTCGTGCATGAACGGAGTCGGGCGGTCGCAGGAAGTCCCCGTGTCGAGCACGCCGTAGTCCCCTACCCCATCCATGCACCGACTACGAAATCTTCTCTCTCCCATCGTCGACGGCATCGCGCGTGTCCTGGTGAAGCTGGGCTTTTCGCCGAGCGGCCTGACGGTCATCGGCGTCCTGATCGCGTGTGTCGCGGCGGCGCTGATCTCTCAAGGGCTGCTGGCGATAGGCGGGATCGTCATGCTGATCGCCGGCATATTCGACATGTTCGACGGGGCGGTCGCGCGAATGACGGACCGGGCGACGAAGTTCGGGGCCTTCTTCGACTCGGTGATGGACCGCGTGTCGGAAGCTGTCGTGCTGCTCGGGCTGCTGTGGTTCTACCTGGATGACGGCGAGCAGCTAGGGGCCGTGCTGGTGTACGTGTCGATCGTGGGGTCGACGTTGGTGAGCTACGTGCGGGCACGCGCCGAGGGACTTGGCATCGAGTGCAAGGGCGGGCTGATGCAGCGGCCGGAACGGGTGGCGTCGCTGGGAGTCGGGATCATCGTGGGCCAGTGGTGGGAGTCAGCGGTGCTGATCGTGCTGGGCGTCATCGCGGCGCTGACGGTTGTCACGACGGTGCAGCGGGTGGTGGAGACGGCGCGGCGGGCGGGGGAGTAGGGGGTTAACTCAAAAGACAGCAAGACGAAGGTGCAGCATCAAAGTCGCCTTAAGTACAAATGGGCATTGCGAACCCACCCTCAATTCACTTCAGGACCGGAATTAGTTTGTGGCGCAGGTATCAACTCCTGGACGGCGGCCAAAACAGCCTCCTGTATAACGTCGTGAGGTACGACAACGCCGAGACCTGAGTTTTCCTCGAATATCATTCTCGGCCGTCCAGTCTGTTGGCTCACTGCAACTTCCTGGTACGGAAGGTAGGAAGAGACCATACCAATTAACCCACAACGATGGTTTGCCTTTGTCCCTTGAATCGCAATAGAATCCGGCTTAGTAAGAACCGGTCCTCCGCTATTACCCGGAAAAATGGAGGCGTCAATTAAGAATGTTTGTGAATTCCCTTTCAACCAATCCTGTGCCCTCGCAATGATCCCCTGCCGCACGATTGCGTAGTTCCTTTCTTCTCCCGCTTGCCCCAATGGAAAACCCAAAACGAATATTCCATCCCCTTCACTAATTTCGCTTTCACGAGCTTGTTCAAGAGTCAATACATGATCATTCCCTTGGAAACATTGAAATTCAATACCATCAGCTCTTAGTCGATTGGAATTAACTGGCATAACCGCAACATCTGCTTCCGGATTCGGATGGACAATCCAATTTGCGTCCTCAAAGTTTACTGTGTATGTATTGGAGCCGCTCTCCATTAGTTTATTGAATCTAGCGTGCAAAACTTTGCCATGCTCATATGCACGCTGAAAGACATGCCGATTAGTTACTAAGAAGAGCCGATATAGTTTTTTTCCTTCTTCATCTGAATTTCCAGTATGATATCCGTATATGAAGCCAGTTGCATTGTAGCTAGTATTTCCATCTTGTGACGGATTGCCCAAGGCGACTACAGTGTTAAGAAAAGCGGGAGGTATTAGGGCCACCATTTACTCCTTAGGAATCTGTTCTTGTTGCTACATATTGGTGTAAGCTAACACCGACTGCGCCGATATTATACCACGAAGGTGTTGCAGTAGTTCTGATTCCTTTATTTTGGTCAGGATGTGAAATTGTGGTACTGTGGCCTTGGGCCTAGTAGATTGCTCGACGTGAGAGAAAACATGCTCGATTTCAATCGCTTTCAGTGGGTGAGCTTTGATTGCTATGGGACGTTGGTGGACTGGGAGACGGGGATTTCGGGAGCGGTGGATGAGGTGTTGGAGTCGCATGGGGTGAGGATGTCGAGGGGGAAGATCCTAAGGCTGTTCGCGGATGTGGAGCCGAGGGTGCAGGTGTCGGAGGGTTTCTTGAAGTATCGCAAGGTGTTGCGGCGGGTGATGGAGCTGATCGGGCGTGAGTTGAGAATTGAGTTGAGTGAGTCGGAGTTGGGGTGTCTGGCAGATACCCTGCCAGACTGGCCGGTGTTCCCAGATACGGTGGAGGCTTTACGGGTGCTGAAGGAGCGGTACAGGCTGGCGGTGATCTCGAATGTGGACGACGATCTTTTCGCAGGGACGGCTGAGGCGCTGGAGGTGGAGTTCGATGCGGTCGTGACGGCGGAGCAGGTCGGGAGCTATAAGCCGGACATGCGGAACTTCGAGGTCGCGAAGGAGCGGATGGGGATCGAGACGGAGCGTTGGCTGCACGTGGCGGAGAGTCGGTATCATGACATCGGGCCTGCGAACCGGCTGGGGATCGCGAGCGTGTGGGTGAACCGGGCTGATCGTGGAGGCGGGACGCGCCGGAGTGATGCGGTGCCGGACGTCGAGGTGCCTGGTCTGTGGGCGCTGGCTAGGATGGCGTGTGCGGTGTGAGGATTCACCGTAGAGGGCGCAGAGTGGCGTTGTATAAGTACATGAAAGCGAGGGGGATTCAGGATGAACATACAAGCCAACAAGATTAGTCCTTTTCTCTGGTTTGACGGGCAGTCGAAAGAAGCGGCGAAGTTCTATGTCTCGGTTTTCCCGAATTCGAGGCTGCTTAAGGTTGAGAGGATTACGGCAGGCCCCGCTGAGAACAACGCGACCGTGGAGTTCGAGATCGAGGGTTTGAAGTTCGGGGCCGTGGACGGCGGGCCGATGTTCAAGATTACACCGGCGATCTCGTTCGTCGTTGCGTGTGACTCGCAGGAGGAGATTGACTACTACTGGGAGAAGCTCTCTGAGGATGGTACGAAGAGCCAGTGCGGATGGTTGGAGGACAAGTTTGGAGTGTCATGGCAGGTGGTGCCCGCTGCATTGAACGAGATCATGGAGGGGAACCCTGAGGCCGTGATGGAAGTGCTGCTTACGATGCAGAAGATCGACATCGCGGCGTTGCGGCGGGCTGCTGAGGCGTAGGGATTTAGTGCAGAGAGCGCGGAGGACAGAGAGAGATAGAGCGTGTCGGAGTTTGAACAGAGAGGCGAGAGCAGCGCATGATCGGCGAGATTGGGACGCATCCGAAGGACGGGAAGCCTCTATTGCTGGTGGAGACGCAGGACGAGTGGCGTGGGTGGCTGGAGGGGAACCACGAGGAGTCGAACGGAGTGTGGCTGGTGTCGTGGAAAAAGGCGACAGGGAAGCCGTTCGTGCCGTTCATGGACGCGGTGGACGAGGCGCTGTGCTATGGGTGGGTGGACTCGAAGATAAACAGGCTGGACGAAGAGCGCGCGATGCGTTTGTTCACGCCGAGGAACCCCAAGAGTCCGTGGTCGCGGATCAACAAGGAGAAGGTCGCGCGGCTGGTGGATGAGGGACGGATGACGGCGTCAGGCATGAGGCTGGTTGATGGGGCGAAGGCGGATGGATCGTGGAACATCTACGACGAGATCGAGGACCTGGTGATACCGTCGGATTTGGCGTCGGCTTTGGGGGAGAATGCCACAGCCGGTAACTATTTTAAGGGCTTTCCCGATTCGTCGAAGAAGAACATCCTCTGGTGGATAAAGTCAGCGCGGAGGCTGGAGACGAGGGCCACGCGGATCGAGAAGACGGTGGGGATGGCGGCGGAGAACCGGATGGCGAATCATCCGGCGGGACGCGACAAGGGACCGACACGACGGTCGGGCTAGGTTGCGGTGAGTTCTATAGGGGCGGGCGGGACTTTCGAAGCTATCCCAAGACTGAGCCGTTGGCAGAGAATCACCCTTCGACAGGCTCAGGGCGAACGTGTTTTTCTCTCAGATCCTGTGTGGAGCACACTCGTCGATGCGTATTTTGAGATAGTTTCCAACGGGCCATTAAGAACGAAAAGGAGACCTCTGTCGTTGTAGAACCAAATAGAGATCGCGCATTTAATCAAATGAGACGGTGTAGCTATTTGAGAGGAGTGTCTGACATGAGGAAAGGATTTCTTCCGGTTATCGCGATAGCGCTGGTCTATGTCGGGCTCCTCGCATGCGGCGACGACTCGACGACTACGCAGCCCGAGGCTGCTGAGACTGCTCCTGCAGTCGAGCCGACCTCCGTGCCGACCACCGAGCCGACGGCGGAACCTACTGCGATGCCGGAGCCAACGGCGACCACTATCCCGACGCCGGAGCCCACCGCAGTGCCTACGGCAACACCGTCTCCATCCCCCACAGCAACGGCCGTGCCGGAGCCTACCGCGTTGCTGGGCAGTGACATCAAACTATCCCAGGACTGTTTGCCGGGCGGTGTGCTCGACAATGCGGCTACGATCCTATCCTGCGGGTTACAGGCCATACAGCAGGTCGAGAGCTTTTCCTTCGAAGGGAAGGTCGATCTGCTGGCGCTGTTTCCGGTTGATGGAGCAGACGCCGGGGAAGGAGCTATGCAGTTGAGCGGCGTGATCGTCGCGCCCGACAAGCTCCTATTCACCATCTCGATGGAGGCCGACGGGGAGAAGATCGAGATAAACGCGGTGATGGTGGGACAGGACGCTTATGTTCAAGACCCTGAGTCGGGACAATGGTTCAAGGGAGTTCCCCAAGACGCGGACTTCCTGGGCTCGATACAGATGGTCGGAATGTTTCAGATACCGAACGACCCGGATGCGGAACTCGGCGAAATCGTGGAACTCGAAGATGGGACCAAGGGGTACACGATAGTATCTGAACAGATGGATCCGCAAAGCGGAATGGCCGGTATCGGTCTTCCAGGCGGGATTCTGACCTGGATAGTGGGCGTCGATGATTTCCTAACAAGGGATGTCAAGGTCTCGCTGGAAGGCTTGGGGGATAAGCCGTTGGATTTTGTGAGCATGAGCTACAGCGGCTATAACGAGGAGTTTGAGATAGAGCCTCCGGCAGATTATATGGCCCTTCCCGATGAGTTGATGCAATCGGTACCTCCGGGGGTTGCCACGGTCGTGGGCCTGACAAAGAACGACGACGGCAACGTGGAAGTGGTGTTCGATAGGCCCGTCCAAGTCCAGGGCACGGTCGAGTTGTATGTGTTGGAACCGTCGACGGGAGGATGGGGGCTGCCCCTTCTCAGCGGGAGCGGTACGGACACGTTGATCTTCGACGCGGACGCGGAGGGGAGACCTCAGCTTGTCACAGGCGAGAGTCAGATAGCAGGGTTCACGTTCCCTGACTTTGAATCACGGCTCGTGGACTCGGACGGCACCGGAGTGAACCTGAACTTCGACCTGTGGACGTACAAGTAGCGGAGTCCCCACCCGTTGACCATGGGTATGCGTGAACACGGGCGGGCGGTATGGAACCGGATTGAGGTGGTGGGTGATTAGGGAAGAATGGGTGAACCGGTTGACCTGTATCTACAGATATTAAGAGGAAGAACCTGTCACTATTCGAGGTCTTGAGTCTTTGAAGTACAGAGTAGACAACTCCCGAGGGCTGATCCTCGCGCCGTTTGTGGAGAGCGAACTGCGACGGCTGCGTGCAAGGCTTTATGTCGAGTATGAGAGTTGGATGGACTCGCGGCGGATGCACGACCCGAACGAGCTTGCGGCGAGGCTGAACGGTCTGAGGGCCTCGGTGCTGGTGGTGGAGCTGGACTTCGTGTTCGAGGAGGTGTTCGAGGCGGTTCCGAGTCTCAAGTTCGTGGGGATCTGCCGTGCAGCGACAAGTCACGTCGATATCGAGGCGGCGACGGCGAACGGAGTTGCGGTGGTCAACACGCCGGGTCGGAACGCACAGGCTGTGGCGGAGCACGCGCTGGGGTTGATGCTTTCCCTAGCGAGGCGCATCCCGGAAGGGCATAGCTATGTCACGGGCGGGCGATGGCTCAATCCCGTCGGGGCGTATGCCGAGTTGCGGGGCGTGGAGCTTGGGGGCAGAACGCTGGGCATCGTAGGACTGGGCGCTATCGGTCGACGATTGGCGGAGATGGCGGGGGCGATCGGCATGAATTGCATAGCGTTCGATCCTTACGCAGACGTTCCACCTTCAGGCGTCTGTCTGAAGGACCTGAACGAGGTGCTGACAGACTCTGACTTCGTGACGATTCACGCGCCGCTGACGGGCGAGACCGAGGGGCTGATCGACTCGCGCAGGCTGTCGCTGATGAAACCAGAGGCATACTTAGTGAACCTCTCTGATGCGAGAATCGTGGACAGGGGCGGCCTAGTCGACGCGCTCGAAAGCAGGGCGATTGCGGGGGCAGCCCTCGATGTTTTCGAGACTCATCCTATTGCTCCCGATCATCCGCTGCTGGGGCTGGACAACGTGATTCTGACGCCGCACGTGGGGGGCGCGACCGAGGAGACGATCGAGCGGTACTCCGGGATGATGGTAGAGGACATTCTTCGATTTCTGGACGGCGAAAGGCCGTTGAATCTCGTGAACCCCGGCGTTTGGGAAGTACAGTGAGCGACAGGTACATAATCGTCGTAGACGCGGGCTCGACACGGATTCGTTGCCTCGTGTTCGAGTCGAATGGCGATGTGGCAGCAGAGCGGTCGGCTCCTTGGAGCTATGTCGAGACCGGGGAGCTATCGCCGTATGTGCGGGAGCTGGATGCGGACGCCGTTTGGGAATCGACGGCACGGATGATCGCGGAGTGTGTCGGCGACGTCAAAGTTGATGCTCACCGGATAGCAGCCATCACGGTTACGAGTCAGCGGCAGGGCGTGGTGTTTCTCGATGACGATGGTCATGTTCTGTACGCGGGGCCGAATACAGATCTTCGGGCGGTGTTCGAGGGCGCGGCCATTGACGAGGCTATGGGTGAGCGCGTCTTCGAGGTGACGGGCAGGCTGCCGTCCTTCTTGTTCACCTTTGCGAAGCTGCGCTGGTTCAAACAGCACAGGCCGAATATCTACGACAGGATCGAGCGGGTGGCCACGCTGGCGGACTGGCTGCGGTGGAAGCTGTCGGGGGAACTTGTCAGCGAGGCAACACTGGCAGCTGAGGCGGGGCTGCTCGACATTCGTGAGCGGCGATGGTGTGAGGAGCTATTTGAGGAACTTGGGGTCCGGACTCCTTTCGGCGTTCCCATCGAGAAGGCGGGAACGGCAATCGGGAGTGTTCGACGAGAAGTCGGGGCTGTCATCGGGCTTCCGGGGGGTGTTCCGGTCGTCGTATCGGGTGCGGATACGCAGTGCGGGCTTCTTGGACTCGGAGTGAGCCGCGTGGAAGAGGTAGGGGTCGTTGCGGGATGGAGCGTACCGCTGCTTACGGTCACCGACACGCCCGTGTACGATGCGGAACGACGTATTTGGACGGGCTGTCACGTAGATGAGGGGCTGTGGAGCCTCGAGAGTACATGCGGCGATGCGGGGAACTCGTACCGCTGGCTTGCCGATACGATGTGGGCGGGAGAGACCGGGCCGTTTGAGGCCATGGACTCGGCTGCCGGCGACATCCCGGCGGGATCGGAGGGCGTCATGGCATTCCTGGGGACGTCTCGGATGGACATGAGCAAAGTCGGTCTGCGGGCCGGAGGCTTTATTTTCCCGGCGCCATTGACGTTCAGTGAGGTCGGAAGGGGACATCTCACGAGGGCGGCGCTGGAGTCGATAGCGTTTGCGGTGCGGTCGAATCTTGAGCAGTTGGAGTGCGTGAGCGGCGTTTCCACGTCCAAAGTAGCGGTCGGAGGCGGTATGATTGCCACGTCGTCGTGGGTGGAGATGCTGCCGAACGTGCTGGGACGTTCGGTTGAGGTGGCCTCGGCGCCGAACGTCACGGCGGCAGGGGCGTACGTCACGGCGAAGTCGGCATTGGACGGCCATGAATCGCTCCTCGATTTGGCGGGGGCGAGTGCGGTGACGAGTACATTGGAGCCGAGTCCTCTTGATTCGGCGGAGTATGACGATCACTATCAGCGCTGGACAGAAATGGCGAAGCACCTGGAAGCGGCGCGTGTTTAGGACTGCGCTATGAGCATAGACGCAGCCAAGAATCAGGTAGCCGAGGTCGCCAGAAAGATGGCGGAACTCGATCTCGTCTCAGGAACGAGCGGGAACGTGAGCGCACGGCTGCCGGACGGTCTCATGGCGATCACGCCGATGGGCAAGAGCTGCGAGGCGATGTCGGCTGAGGATATCGTCGTCGTGGACGGCGATCTGGATCCCGTGGAGGGAGAGTTGATGCCGTCGTCCGAGTCGCTGATGCATGTCGCCATATACGCGGCGCGAGAGAACGTAGGGGGGATCGTGCATACACATGCGGTGTACTCGAGCGCGGTCGCGGCGGTTGGGATGACGATACCGCCGATTGTTGACGAGATGGTAGTTACGCTGGGGGGAGAGGTGCGGGTGTCGGAGTACGGGCCACCGGCCTCGAAAGCGGTGGCGGAGCGGGTATGCGAGACCCTCGGGAATCGTGATGCGGCACTGATCCGCAATCATGGGGCCGTCGCGGTGGGGGCAGACCCCGAAACCGCGCTGGCGGCCTCCGTACTCACCGAGCGGGCTGCCCAGATATTCGTGCTGTCGTCCGTTATCGGGCGTCCCACTACCCTTCCCGACGAGGTGGTAGCATCCGAGTCCGCCATATTCGAGATGCGGAGGGCTGCCCGCCGCGAGAAAATGCGCTAGACTCATATTCACCGACTTCACGATATCGAGGACTGGCACATGATCTCCGTACCCGGCTTTCTTCTTCGTCGACTGTATGTGAATGGCAGCTTGAAGAACGCGACAGGAGGTTTCGAGTTCGAGCTCAGGAACAGCCTGGGATCAGGTTACTCCCAGAAGGTGTGGCCGTTGAAAGTGGACGGAGATGAGCTCCAAGCCACAGGGAGCTATTTCATCGTCGACGGCAAGGAGACCGCTTTCAGCGAAGTATCTCCCGACAATACTTTTTCCCTGGAAGTCAACAAGACGATAACCATTTGGATCGACGGCGTAGCCCTGGAACCAGGAGTGCACACGATTGAGATGGGGTTCGACGTTCCGGGGATTGGCACGATGAGGTTCGACTTCACCGACGAAGTTGGGGATGAGTGAGAAATCGCGCCGCATCGCGGTAACCGGGGCATCGGGGTACGTCGGGACGGTGCTGATTCGTGAGCTCGTGGAGCGCAAGGACGTTGACGGCATCCTCGCAATCGACGTGCGGGAGCCGCGTCAGGACCTGGGAGGCAAGGTCTCATTCGTGCGGCAGGACGTGTCCGAGCCGTTTCCCGGGCTGTTCGCAGAGCATGAGATAGACACGGTCGTGCATCTGGCATACCTGCTGCGTCAGGGGCGGAATCGCGAGGCGAACCGCCGCGTCAACGTGGGCGGGACTCGCAACACCATCGAAGCGTGCCGTCGCGGCGATGTTGAGCGGATAGTCTATCTGAGCAGCACGAGCGTCTACGGCGCGCACCCGGACAGTCCGCAAGCGCTGACCGAGCAGATGCCCGCCCGTCCGGTGGCGGGTTTCCAGTACAGCGAAGATAAGCTGGCATCGGAGGGGTTGCTCGACGAGTACGCCTCGGAGACAACCGGAGCCGGAGTGTGCATCCTGAGGTGCTGTCCGGTTATGGGGGCGAACGCGGACAATTTCATCGCTAACGCGTTCGATAAACCATTTCTCGTGGCCGTCTCAGACGCGAGTCCGCCGATGCAGCTTATTCACGAAGAGGACATGGTCCATTGTTTGACACTGGCAACGATGGGCGAAGCGGAGGGCCTGTACAACCTGGCCGGGGGAGGGTCGATAAGCTGGGACGAGATGGCCGGCGCGCGCGGAAGGCGGGTCGTCTCTCTGCCGGCGTGGCTGCTCTACCCTCTCACACAACTCACGTGGTCGCTCAGGCTGCAGTCGGACTCGCCGGCGATGGGCCTCGACATGATCCGATACCCGTGGTCTGCGAGCACGGAGAAGATCGAGCGAGAGATGGGGTTCAGGCCGAGATACTCGTCTAAGGACGCTTGGGACGCTTACGTGGAGAGACGTAGGTAAGCCGAGACGCGCGATAAGAACCATTGGTCGCACCTGCAGCATTAGGGCGACTGGGTTCGATGTTCTCAGCTTTATAGGATCGCCATGGACTGCAACAATTACAGGGGCAGAGTGGTACCCCCTGAACCTACGCCTTTGCGCGCCGGCGGATGAGCCGTGTCGGCGTGTCGACGATAAAGCCGGAGAGATTCAGGGCGGTGTGAATGAGGCCGATGTGCGAGTACGCCTGTGGAAAGTTGCCCAATTGTCGGTTCGTCGAGGGGTCGTACATCTCAGCGAATAGGTCGAGGTGGTTGGAGCACCGCGTAATCGTCTCATGGAATAGGTCGAAGGCCCTGTCAGTCTGTCCCGTGTAAATCAAGTTGCCCAGTAGCCAGAAGCTCAGCAGGGTAAAGGTGCCTTCCGGCTGTGCTTCGAGACCGTCGTCCGTCTCTTCCGGGATGTAGCGCCATACCAGCGGTCCCTCGGCCAGTTCCCGCTCGATGGCGTCAACGTTCTGCCGCACCCGTGGGTCTTCGCGAGGGATGAAGCCGAAGAAGGGGATGGCAAGGTTGGAGGCATCCAGAGCGTGGCTTTCGTACCGTTGCCGGAACGCCTGTTTCTTCTCGCTCCATCCGAGGTCGAGCACCTCCGTTTTGATGTCAAACGCTATCTGAGTCCAGCGCCGGTAGTGCCGGCGCTGCTCAACTGCCGCCGCGATGTAGGCAGCCGTGTTCAGAGCGGCCCAGCACAGTACTTTCGAGTAGACGAAGTGCTGTTCCTCTCCACGCACCTCCCAAACGCCGCGGTCACGGCGTCGCCAGTTCTCGATGACCATTTCGGCCAACGAGCAGACCAACTCCCACGCCTCCTCTGGTATTTCACCCTCCAACACCAGCAGCGAGTGGATCGACGCGATGACTTCGCCATATATGTCAAGCTGCAGGTGATCTTCGGCGGCGTTGCCAATGCGCACAGGCCGGGAATCCTCATAGCCTCGTAAGTGATCGAGGATCTCTTCCTCGAGTGACGACGACTTGGTGATCCCGTAGAGGATGCGTGGGTTATGGTGATTCAACTGGCACTGCTCCAGCAGCCAATGGATGTAGTGGTCTGCTCCGTAAACGTCTCCGAGGCGGTAGAGGGCGTCCACGGTGAAGCTCGTATCGCGCAGCCACGAATAGCGGTAGTCCCAGTTCCGGGACCCGCCGATCGTCTCCGGCAGGCTCGTAGTCGGTGCGGCGACGATGGCCCCGGTGCCTCGGTACATCATCAGGTGCAGGACCAGGAATGAACGCACCACCTGCTCGCGCCACAGACCCTCGTAATGCATCCCGGCGACGAGGTCCTTCCAGTACCTCCGTGTCAGCTCAAGTTTTTCCTGCGTGCGGTACCGCTCAAGATTTGGCGATCTTCCGCCACCGTCGGCCAGTACAAAGACTGCAGACTCACCCTGCGACAGTGTGAACTCCCCCTTTACGGCATCGGCGCTAACCGATAGCGACGCGCTGCTTAGCAGCATCATGGTTTGTCGGCCGCCTCTGGTCTCGACCGCGATGCCGTTGCCGTCTCTTCGGATTGGGCGAAACTCCGGCACAGCGCGGGCGTAATCGTGCCGAGGCTGATAGTCACAGCGCATTTCCACGCTTCCTGCCGTGCAGGTGACGATGCGGTGAAGCTCAGGGGGCTCCGCAGGATTCGTATCGGGCTTGCCATCCTTGTCCCCATCCTGGATGGGCATGAGGTCCGTAATCTTCACGACTCCCTTGGGCGTCGTGAAAGTGGTCTCCAGGATGTTGGTGTCCTGCATGTAGGCTTGGTGGACACTCGTGTACGCGCCGTTGGGTTGGATGCGGAACCGACCTCCGACGTCCTTGTCGAGGATGGAAGCGAAGACGCTGGGTGAGTCGAAGCGGGGCAGGCACAGCCAATCGATCGAACCATCGGTACCGACCAGGGCCGCTGAAGACATGTCGCCGACCAGCCCGTAGTGGAACATATCGCCTCCTCGACGGTAGGTGAAGGACAGTTGAACTATTCTAGCATCCAAAGCTAGGAGAACTAATCCGGGTTAGAGGTGTCGGAGTCGCAATTTGACAGATGTTGCTGCAGTGTGTAGGAAGAAGGGTGTCGGAAAGATGCACAGGCCCGAGAGAGGGGCTGTGATTTCCGAAGCGGTCGAAGTTCGAGCTTGAGAAGAGAGGTCTCCGTCAAAGATATGATTCTTCCGCCACGAGCGTTGGATGATCTTGATTCTTTCTGCGAAATCCTGAGGGCTGATCGCGTTGGCGTGTTCAGCGACTTCGATGGAACTCTCACACCGCTGTTCGATGACCATCGGGACACGGTGCTGTCTCCAGCCATTAGGGACACACTAAGCGAGCTGTCAAGGAAGGTGGAGTTAGTAGCGGTGGTGTCAGGGAGGGACGTTAGGTATCTGCGTGAGACGATTGGGTTGAAAAGTGTGACGTATGTTGGAAATCACGGGCTGGAGGAGTGGAAGGCAAGAGGAGAACAGCCAGAGTACAGGGCGCAGGTCCCGGTCGGCCTCGTGGAAGAAGTCGAGAGTGGAGTTGGGCATATTGGGATCTCGGGGTTACTGGTGGAAAACAAGGGGCTGAGGGTGGCGGTGCACTACCGCAACGCCCCAGACCTCGCAGCGGCACGGTCTGCGGTGCTGCAAATGTTGGAGCCTTTGGCCACAAGCCGCGGTCTGGGAATCAAGGAAGGCAAGATGGTCTGGGAGATCGGACCACGGGTTGAGGTGAATAAGGGCACGGCAGTGCGTCGCTTGGCGCGAGAGTATGAACTGACGGGGGCGATAGTTCTAGGGGATGACGTGACGGACTGTGACGCATTCGATGCCTTGCATGGACTGGTGAGAGAAAGAGGTCGAAAGGGCGCGGCAGTAGCCGTCATGGATGAGGAGACGCCGGAGTCCGTGCTGCGGGAAGCGGACTACTATCTGTCAGGGTTGGAGGAGGTGGAGCAGTTTTTGCGTTGGATGGCTTACGCGTCGTCCAGGGCGGAGAGGAAGCTGTAGCACCAGTCGTGGGCAGTGTGGCCGCTTACGTCCTCGAAGAGGGCCTTCCAGCGACGTTGTCGCTCCGGTCTGGGCATGGTCAGGGCGCGGTAGATGGCGGATGCCGTCTCTTGAAAGTCGTACGGGTTGACCATTAGAGCGTCATCCATAGACTCTGCGGCGCCACAAAAACGGGAAAGGACCAAGACCCCGGGATCGGAGGTCTGGGACGCTACGAACTCCTTGGCGACCAGGTTCATACCGTCCCGGAGAGGGGTGACGAGGCAGGCGTCGGCCTCTCGGTACAGCTGGGCCAAGTCCTGCTGCGAATAGGGGCGGTGCAGAGTGTGAATGGGCAACCAGTGGACCTCTCCGAACTTACCGTTTATCCTGCCGACGAGTGAATCAAGTCGCTCACGTTCCCGGGCATATTCGGGAATGGTTACCCTGCTCGGCGCCGAGATCTGGACGAGGGTGACGTGACCGCGGAGCTCCGGGTGGTCGTCCAATAGCTGTTCAATGGCTTGCATCCGCTGGACTATACCCTTTGTATAGTCCAGCCTATCCACCCCGAGAAGAAGCTGTCTGTCATTGGGTAATTCCTCCAGAAAACGGCTAACGCGGCTCGGGACTTGGCTCAGGGCCATCTCTTGAAATGCTTGCGCGTCGGCGCCAACGGGGAATGAGCCCACCTTCACGGTCCTGTCCCGGTGGCGTGCAGTGTCGCCATCAATTTCCGCGCCAAGCTCGTGGCCTAAGGACTCCTTCAGCTCATGGAGATATTTCGGGGTCTGAAGTCCTATGAGGTCGTAGTCGAAGAGGGAGGCAAGCAACTCTCGTGCCCAGGGCATGATGCCGAAGATCTCAGAGGGTGGGAAGGGAATGTGAAGGAAGAACCCGATCTTGCCCGTCCAGCCGAGCTTGCGAAGCTCGAGGCCAAGGGGGAAGAGGTGGAAGTCGTGGACCCAGACCAAGTCTCCAGGCCTGAGGAGGGCCATTAGGGCAGCGGCGTACCTTCGGTTTACGCTGCGGTAGACGCGGTAACTGTCATGGCTGAAGGTAGCCTTGTCGGGGAAGCTGTGAAAGATCGGCCAGAGGGTGCGGTTGGCGAAGACATTGTAGAAGCCCTCAACTTCGTCCCTGGATAGGGAGACGGAGGCCAGACTGATGCCTTCGACATCGGCGACGGTAGTTGGGACTGGGTCTACATATCCGTCGGAGTTTCCGTCCCATCCCATCCACATGCCGCCCTGGGTTTCGAGGAAGGGCCGCAGGCAGCTCACAAGTCCACCGACGGGAAGATTACGCCTCTCCTCCACGCTGGAAGGCGTGAATACGGCAGGGGTCCTGTTGGAGACTAATACTACCCGGCCTTCGCCACCCATGATCGCTCCATTTCCCCGAGTCAGTAACCCGTATGGAACAGCTTCAAATCACCGCGGCAGCACGGACAATTGTCCAGATTCTACTCTTGAGTAATTGATACTCGCAAGCAGTTACGCGACGTGTAACCATCCCGCGGGCGATGCGGCACTGTGGAGTGGAGTCGGAGAGTTCCCCGATCCTCCCGTAGGAGACCGACCGTCTCGGCCGCATGGGCTCAAGTTGGAAAGCACTTCGCCTTAGGCGTAGAACCGAAGAACGATGAACGGGCCAAGACGAGACTCAAGTAAGGTTCTCGAGTTTGGCGAGTTTGGTGGGCCGTGTAAGGCCGAATTGCGAACTTTCCGGTGGGAGGTCTTGTTTGTAGGGATCATCACCTCCTGCTCTACAGGAGAACGCACATCGTGCACCACATTCTGTCCTACCAGAATTCGTCTAGGAGTTTGTAGTACTCGATCTTGTCTGCGTCAGGGCTCGAGAGACCGTACGCTTCAAGGAAGGCCAACTCAAGGTCTTCTCCAGTATTTCGCTCCAAACTCCCAACAACGAGGGCGATGTCTTTGTAGCGGTCGGCCACTCCCGCTCTGCCCCAATCCACGAACCCGCTGACCTCCTTGCGATCCATCATTACGTTTGGCAAGCAATAGTCCCCATGAGTAAATACCAGATCCTCTTCAGCCGGTCTCGTGGAGAGTAGTTCCTTGAATAGCTCTGCTGCCGAACGACCGAGGCGTGTGTCATCGAAGTCGGCTTCGTCGACTAGGTCATTGACGACGTTGTGCCTCGCCCTTTCGATCTCTTGGTTCAGCGTCATGTCGAAAGGACAGTCGTGGATGGGTATCGCGTGGATGGCTCGCAGTCCGGTCGCTAGAAGATTGATGATTTTCTCGTTCGGCTCTTCAACGGTCAGGCTAGCGATGTGACAGCCAGGCAAGGAGGTGATCAACAAATACTCGTTTCTGTCATCAGTCTCGTACCCAACAACGTCGGGAACCGGGAGCCTTCCGTGCAGCCAGTCGAGCCGCTCCTTTTCCCACAGCAACGCCTTCCAGTGGATCCTTGGAGCGATCTTGAGATAGAGCGCCGCATGTCCGGATCGATCCAGACGGAAGGTGTCGGACTTGGACTCGCCGATCGTGATGCGAGTCCAAGTCATGCCCTCGATGAATGGGTGAAGTTGCCTGGGAACTATAGTCATCGCTGGTATACCATGGCCCGATGAGTGCAAGAGATACGGATTGCGACCATGATTGATGTGGGCCCGGCAGGGTTCGAACCTGCGACCATTCGGTTATGAGCCGAGCGCTCTACCACTGAGCTACAGGCCCCGGAGGAAGCTACCTCAGCGTAGCCGAGCGCCGAAGGGCGTGTCAAGGATAGGCCGATGCGCGACTACCCGGAAGAGAGGAGGGCTTCCTCGGCCTCCTGACGGACGATGCGGATGACATCCTGCAGGGGCAGGCCCTTGTCCAGCGCGATCTTGCGGCAGTCTTCGTATTCAGGGGTCACGGCGACCATCGCGCCGTCCAATATCTTCGTCTTCACGGATACCCGTCCTAACGTGGTCGTAACGTTGATGACCTTCCGGTCGGCTTCATACCGTGAGACGGGGCGCACTCGAACGCCCAGGGTCGAAGTCTCCCGTAGGATGAGGCGGGCCGCATCGCTCTCCAGGTCCGCTGGCACCAGCGCGCTGAGCATGGTCGCGGGCCGGTTCTTCTTCATCTGAATGGGAGTGAACCAGACATCCCGCGCGCCGATCTCAAAGAGCCGCTCTTGCGCGTATGCGAGGACTTCCGGGGTCGAGTCGTCGATGTTGGTTTCGAGAAGGCTCAGATTGGCGGCGTGAGGACCTTCCTGCTCCCAGCCAATTCGCATCACCAACACATTTGGGTAAGCATCAGGATTACGTGTCCCAAGGCCGTATCCGGTCTTTTCGATGCTGAGAGAGGGCTGAGAGAACGCGGCAAGCGTTGTCACGATGGCGGCGCCGGTCGGAGTGACCATTTCCCCCGCGTCCGGGATGTTGCCCGGGGGAGGTTGCACGGGAGCATGTGCAAGTTCGAGCAGGGTGGATGTCGCAGGGGCCGGAACAGGGAGCGTTCCGTGAGAGGTCTTTATGACACCTGAGCCGGAGGGTAGAGGAGAGCAATAGAGCCGATCGATGCCAAGCGCCTCCAGCCCGACCACGGAGCAGACGACATCTACGAGCGTATCGACACTGCCGAGTTCGCCTAGGTGAGGTTCTCCCTCGGTTTGACGGTGTACCTGTTGTTCCGCCTTGCGAATCCGACGGAATATCGCCGTTGATCTCTCCTTAACGGAGTCCGGCAAAGAGGACGATTCGGTTATCCGTGTGAAGTCCTCCAACCGATACGAGCGTCTCGAAGAGTCATCGCCCTCGACGATTGCGTGGGTACCGTGGACGCCACCCCTGGTGTCCTGCTTCGCGACTATCCGGACACCTGAAACGCCGAGACTGGAGATCGCGTCGTTAAGGTTGCCGACCGGCGTTCCGGCGTCAATGATGGCTCCAAGCAGCATATCGCCGCTCACGCCGCCAACGCATTGGAGGTACGCGCTTCTCATCGGATCGCCCGACAACCGTAGGAAAGGCGGGAAAGTGCCCATGATGACGGTCGATGCAACCGCACTAGCATAGCGAGCGCGCTTCGGCGGAGTTAGGCCGGTGTCGGCTCTTCGACCGGGGCCTGCTGTGTATCGACCGTGATCTCGTCGTCTTCGAGGCCGATGATAGCGGTATCGCCGGGGCTGAATTGACCTGCGAGGATGGCGTCGGAGAGCTTGTCCTCGATCTGGTCCTGGATCACGCGGTTCAACGGGCGAGCGCCCATGTACGGATCGTACCCCTTGTCGGCGATCCACGCCTTTGCCTCGTCGGAGACTTCCAGACTGATGCCCTTTTCGAGGAGGCCGTTGACCACGTTCTTGAGCTCAAGATCGACGATGTCGAGCACTTGCTCTCTGCTGAGAGCATGGAACACGACCGTGCCGTCGATGCGATTCAGGAATTCGGGACGGAAGAACCGCTTGATCTCATCCGTCACGTTCGTTTTCATGCGCTCGTAGCGGGCCATGAACTCGTCGCTGTTCTCACCCTTGGCCTTGAATCCAAGCGTCCTGTCCTGCCGGATGAGGTCGGACCCAATGTTGCTCGTCATCACCACGATGGCGTTTCGGAAGTCGACCTTACGCCCCTTTGCGTCGGTCAGGTGGCCGTCGTCGAAGATCTGGAGCAGGATGTTGAAGACCTCAGGATGGGCCTTCTCGATTTCGTCCAGCAAGACGAGGCAATAGGACTTGCGGCGCACGGCCTCCGTGAGCTGTCCGCCCTCGTCGTAGCCGACATAACCCGGAGGGGCGCCAACGAGCCGAGCCACGGAGTGCCGCTCCATGAACTCGGACATGTCGACGCGGATGATCGCATCCTCGCTGCCGAACAGGAACTCGGAGAGTCGCTTCGGCAGATAGGTCTTGCCGACCCCAGTGGGCCCGGCAAAGATGAATATCCCGGCCGGACGTTTGGGATTCTTGAGTCCGGCGCGCGCCCTGCGGACGGCCTTGGACACCATCGTGATGGCCTCGTCCTGCCCGACGATGGTCTTGTGGAGCTCCTCCTCCATGCGGATGAGGCGCTCTGTCTCACTCGCCGAAAGGCGCGTGACGGGGATGCCCGTCCACATACTCACCACATCCTCGATGTCGTCCGAGGTCACGACCGGCATCTCATCGCCTCGCTCGTCCTGCCACTCCTGTTCGAGAGTGGAGAGCTTCTTGGCGAGCTTGGCCTCTCTGTCGCGAAGCTCGGCGGCGTATTCATATTGGCGGGAGGAGATGGCCTCGTCCTTTTCCTTGCGTACGTTTTCCAGCATCTTCGAGACCTGGCTGACCGAGAACGGGGCCGTGGTGAAGTTGATGCGGACTCGCGAGGCCGCCTCGTCTATGAGGTCGATGGCCTTGTCCGGCATGAATCGATCGGGGATGAACCGCGCCGCGAGGTTCGAGGCCGAGATGAGGGCGTCGTCGCTGATGTCGAGCTGATGATGCTCCTCGTAACGACCCTTCACTCCGCGAAGTATTTCGATGGTCTCGTCTACCGCAGGCTCCTCCACCGTTATGGGCTGGAACCGTCTTTCAAGCGCGGGGTCGCGCTCGACGTACTTGCGGTAGTCGTCCAGGGTGGTTGCCCCGACGCACTGCAACTCGCCGCGAGCCAGCGAAGGCTTGAGGATGTTGGCGGCGTCTACCGCTCCCTCGGCTGCCCCCGCTCCTACCATCGTGTGAATTTCGTCGATGAAGAGCACGCAGTTCTCAGAGGCCTTGATCTCGTCAACGACCTTCTTGAGGCGTTCTTCGAACTCACCTCGGTACTTCGTGCCCGCGACCAGCGCTCCCATGTCCAAGGTCACCAGCCGCTTGCCCTGCAAGGTCGACGGAACATCGTTGCTCGCGATCTGCTGGGCGAGGGCCTCGACGATGGCCGTCTTGCCGACGCCCGGCTCACCTACCAGGACCGGATTGTTCTTGGTGCGCCTGCTGAGAATCTGCGTGACGCGCTGGATCTCCTTTTCCCTGCCGACGGTCGGATCGAGCTTGCCCGCGCGGGCCGCGGATGTAAGGTCTATCCCGAGCTGATCGAGCGTGGGGGTGCGGGAAGTCGTCCTCCCCCCTGTGCCTGCCTGTGAGTGCTGGACGGTCTGGCTGAGTATCCTCGTTGTCTCGGCCCTGACTTTGTCCAAGGTGATACCGAGCGTTTCGAGGACGCTGGCCGCGACGCCGTCGCCCTCACGCATCAGGCCGATAAGAAGATGCTCAGTACCGATGTAGTGGTGATTCAGCCGGCGCGCCTCGTCCACCGCAAGCTCGATTACCTTCTTGGCGCGAGGGGTAAGTCCGATCTCGCCGGTCGCCGGTCGCTCACCACGCCCAATGATAAATTCTACGGAAGAACGCACCTTTGCCAATTCGACACCGAGATTCGACAATACCTTCGCGGCGACACCCTCGGACTCCCTAACGAGTCCCAGAAGGATATGCTCCGTCGAGATGTAGTTGTGGTTGAAACGCTGGGCCTCTTCCTGTGCAAGGGAGAGGACCTTCCGCGCTCTCTCGGAGAATTTTTCGAACCGGCTTGTCATATCGTTTCTCCCAGCCGCTTCCCGGCTTCGCGGACGCCGGGGCGGCACGTCACTATAGTACCTTAAAACTCTTCCGGTTCGGCCTGCTTGAGGCTTAGCCCAAGTCTTCGCCGTTCCGGCTCGATCCGCAAGACCTTGAGGCGGACCGCGTCACCCTCTCGAACGACCTCGCGGGGATGGCTAATGATGCGCGTGGTCAACTCGGATATGTGTATCAGGCCTTCGACCGCGTCCTCCACCCTGGCGAAAGCCCCAAAGTCGGTAAGCTTCGTCACCACGCCGTCCACGATGCCCCCGACCTCGTATCGCTCTTCAATCGTCTCCCACGGTTCCGGTTGGAGCCTCTTCAGGCTCAAGGCTATCTTCTTTTGCTCCGCATCGACCCGCAGCACCATCACATCGACCTCGTTGCCGACACTCACGATGTCTCCCGGTGAGTTGACGTTGCTCCAAGACAGTTCGGAGATGTGGATCAGACCGTCCGCACCGCCCAGATCGACGAACGCGCCGAATGTGCTGATGCCCGTAACTCGTCCGCGTCGTACCTCTCCTTCCGTCAACTCGTCGATCAGCTTCGCCTTGCGCTCCTCGCGAAGCTCCTGCATTGCCTGCCGTTCGGACAGGATCGCGCGGTTGCGTCCCCTGTTCAACTCTAGCACCTTCAGTTCAATCGTACGACCGATGTCGGGCGATTCTTCGGGTGCATCTTCTCCGCCACTACCCTGAGCCGCGACGGGAGCCCTGTCGCGAGATACGGTCGCCAACTGTGACATAGGGACGAACCCCTGAACGCTCTCGGTCATTACGATCGCGCCCCCCCGGTTGAATCCTATGATCTTCCCCTCCACGCGCTCGTTGGCGTCCAACGCGTCTTGCAGAGTCTTCCAGCCGACCTCGCCCGCCGCACGGTCGATTGACAGAATTGCGGAGCCTTCGTCGGTCTCCCCCCTGATAACCATGGCGAGGACTGTATCGCCTACGCCTAGCTCCGCAAGGTCGTCCTCCGACATGGACTTCATTTCGTTGGACGGTACATGGCCCTCGGCCTTGTGTCCCACGTTGAGCAGAAGACCTTCCGCGCCGGGATCGGCGCGCATGACAATCCCTTCGACGACATCGCCTCGCCGGAGCGGCTTCATGTCCTCGACGGAGTCGAGGAGCTCTCCCATATCCTGAATACTGCTATCTTCCTCGTGTTGCGAGGTCACGTTGCACTTCGATTCCTGGAAACTTGCCGATTGCTGCGGAGGCTGTTAAGACAGTCGTAATGATGAGACTTGACCAGGGGGAGAAACAGCGTCGTGACGCGGAGGGCGGGTAACTTCCCCTGGGACTCTAAGTAACCAGGACTCCTTTCTCCGATACGCTAGCTTCATTGTAGCACAGGGGAAATTCGATGCAAACCACCTGTAAGGCGGGGTTTTGACACGTTCCCGGACACCGGGCACCCTCATTGAGGGACGGTTTTGAACAGGAAAAGTGAACGGAAATCGAGCAGGGTGTGAAGTGCTGCCAAGCGAACAGGGAAATGAGAAAAAGCCCCCCGGCAGTGACCTATTTTCCCACACCGTCACCAGTGCAGTATCGTCAGCGCTGAAGCGTTTCACTTCCGTGTTCGGGATGGGAACGGGTGGGTCCGCTTCGCTAGAACCACCAGAAGGCCGTATCAACAGTCAGTATACTCATCCGAACGTAGGGGCGTCAACAGTTCTATATGTGTCGAACGGGACATCACGGCCGTGACGGCAACCCTGCGTTCGCCGCGAGGGCGCCGGACACCTCCCCTGCCCTACGCAACACTCGTTCTCGCTGATATAGTATCCGCACATTTCGCTACTAAGGAAGACACGTAATGAAGGTCGTTATCGCGCCTCAGAGCTTCAAGGGCAGCATCTCCGCGCTCGATGCCGCCAAGGCTATGGAGGAGGGAGTCAGGAGAGTCGTCTCCGACGCTGAGACCGTCCTCGTGCCGGTGGCTGACGGAGGCGACGGCACGCTGGAGACTTTAGTCGAGGCGACTAACGGTGAAATACGTTCCGCCACGGTCACCGGCCCCATCGGAAAGCCGGTTATGGCGGAGTGGGGCGCGCTCGGCGACGGGGAGACCGCCATGATCGAAATGGCGCGAACGTCGGGCCTAGCCCTCCTGACGCTTGATGAGCGCGATCCTTTGCGAGCGACCACGTTCGGGCTCGGCGAAGTGATCCGCGAAGCGCTGGACGCAGGGTTTCGGAGCTTTATCGTGGGCATCGGCGGCAGCGCGACAAACGACGCTGGAGCAGGCATGGCCCAAGCGCTGGGCGCAAGGCTGCTGAACGAGGAGGGAACCGACCTTCCACCAGGCGGCGCGGCGCTAGCCGATCTGCACAGGATAGACACGTCCGGACTGGACGGACGTGCGACTGAAGCGCAGTTTTCGGTCGCCTGCGACGTGTCGAATCCGCTCACGGGGCCGGAGGGAGCGTCGGCGGTGTATGGTCCGCAAAAGGGCGCTACTCCCGAACTGGTGGAGCAACTCGATGCGGCTTTAAGAAACTTCGCCGGGGTCGTAGAGCGCGATATTGGAACGAGCATCAACGATGTCCGCGGCTCCGGCGCGGCGGGCGGCCTCGGCGGCGGAATAATGGCATTTCTCGATGGTTCGCTGCGGGCCGGGGTGGATATCGTGCTCGATCAGGTTGGTCTGGACGATAAGCTGGAAGGGGCCGACTTGGTAATCACCGGCGAAGGCCAACTCGACTTCCAGACGGTCTACAGCAAAGCCCCGATAGGTGTCGCATGGCGTGCAAGGGAAAGGGACATTCCCGTCGTCGCCGTTTCCGGATCACTTGGTCAGGGTTTTGAGGACGTTCACGCGGAGGGTATCCACGCTGTAGCCTCCATCGTCTGCGCGCCGATGTCCCTTGAGGAAGCCTCGACGCGCGGAGGGGAACTGATCGCGGACGCCGTAGCCGAGGCGATGCGATTCATGCAGGTGGGGGGCAAGGTCTTCGGGTAGGAAACTACTCCAAAATGACCATGTGGACCTCGCGCGGTCCGTGCATTCCCTTGATGAGAGTCTGCTCGATGTCCGCCGACCTGCTGGGACCGGAGATGATGTTGGCGTAGTCGAGCGATCCGTTTTCCATGAACTCGCTGCGACGGAGAGAGAAGAGCTCGTCCAAGCTGGGGACGATCTGGTCGCGACGCACGACCGCTATGTGCACGGGAGGCAAAAGGGAAATCAGCCGGCTAACTCCCTTACCCGCCGCGATGGACACGCTGCCGGTCTCGGCGATCGCGTGACTGACGCCGGTCACACCGATGTCGGCTACGATCATGTCCTCGCGGAACTTCGCGCGCTGCACGTCGCGGCTCGGCCCCGACTCGTCATGGGCAATCCGCTGAAGCCCTATCGCCGTTCCTTTGAGCGCCGCTTCTAAGCCTATTTCATCCAAAACTGCGTGATCGGAGCGGAGCACACTCGTAGATTCGAGAGTCTCAGCAACTTGGCGGATATAGGCCGCCGCGTCGGATGAGCCGGCACGGCGGACGATCCATCCGGCAGCCTCAGCGGAGACGACCAACTCATCGATAAGTTCGTCGGCGCGTGAATCAATGTCTTGGGCGATAGCTTCTACTCGTCTATCAACAACGTCACGGTCGTCCGACAACGCGGTGGCGTCGGGGACTTCAACTTCGGCAGCAGGGGCGGTACGTCCAAGGGCCCTTCGTACGTTCTCTAGGAATTCTGTCCGGTTTCCGTTCTGTTCCATGCTCGGTCTTCTATTCGCTGATGCTGACTATCGTGAGGACGCCGTCCCTCTCCCTGTACGTGACGATTATGGGCACTCCCTGCACCATGTGCTGCCGTAGGTGTGAAGGAGTGTAGTCGTGTCCCGTACCCGTCACCCCTTGAGGCCCCGGACGAAATTCCCAGACGATATTTTGCCCGTCGACTACTTGCAGTGACTCCAGTTCGAGAAGTGACCGGGCTTGCACATCAGTCACGAGTCCACGAACTTGAAGAGCCGCTTCCTCGGTCTCGCCCTTGCCGTCGCCGCCACAGCCCGCTGCGGTGACAATCACTGCGAAGAACCCCAGCAGCGCGACAACCGATATTCGCATATTCTCACTGCGCTCCAACTCCGCACCCAGCCTCGAAATGGTATCACACAGGCACTTTCCGCCTCGCGGAACCGCACGACAGGACGGGCGTGTTGACAGTGACTGGACTCACGATTATGCTCCGTGCAACCACTGGAAATGGAGACAGATCCGGCAGGAGAAAACTCTGGGGTCAATGAGAATGACTTTGAACCCGTGGGCAATGTCTGTGGCGCTAGCGATCGTGATCGTAGCCGGTGCTGCTTGCGGCAGCTTGACGGAGTCCGCTCCCACACCAACGCCCACGCCGGAGCCTACCGCAACACCGGCGCCCACTCCAACCCCCACACCGGAGCCTACGGCTACACCCATGCCCAGTCCTACGCCCACACCGGAGCCTACCGCTACACCGATACCCAGTCCACAGAGCGAATCGGGAGAGACGGAGACTACCGCAACCCCGGAGGTCAGCCCACCACTGGATGCCGAGGAGGCGGAGGCCCTCAGGATGGTGGGCTCCGCCTATTGGGAGGCTATCAACTCATACGAGCTCGAAAAGGCTTTGGGGTTCCTGGAAGAGAGTTACCGCCTGCAGGAGGAAGAAGAGCTCACTGAAAACATCGAGCTGATGAAGACGTTTGCCATTAAATTGATTGTGACCGAGGTGAGCCCACCCGAGGCAGTCGATGACGAAACTAGAGAAATGCATTGGAATGTGAAAAACCCTCTAAACGTGCTGCGCATTCACATGATCTTCCAACAGATCGAGGGAGAGTGGAAAATCGTATCTGCAGAGCAGTTGCAGTGACTCGCTCGATGCCCGGTACACGTGGCAAGTTGCACATTAGGCAATGAAACCACTAATTCCCGCTAGGTGGTCACGGTAGACCAAACTGGGAGCCAACCACGCCGTCTCGCACTCTTCTGAGACCGGCCGCGGCCCTGTTCTGACAATCTCCTTACGCAAATCTCGTACATTGTCCCTCGATGGTTTATCGCGCACGGGTCCACAACTTCCGTTCTTAGCCCGCGCGTCTCTTCCGCAATCGCCGACACGACCTGTGAACCAGGTTTCGAGCTGTCCTTCCCTTACGTCCCAACGGTCAGAATACGCAATATCATCGTCCCTCAGCATCTTGAACTTTTTTCATCTCGTTCTTATAGTTCGGCTAATTGGAGGTATTATGATGCGACGTGCACGACTGGTTTCTATCGGGAGCGCGGTCATCGCCGTGCTGTTGGGCTGGCTGGCGGCATCGTCGCCGGCGGCATTCGCGGATACCGATTCAACGCAGGGATTGGACGTTATTGTCGTGGACTCTTCGTCGGTCCGTGAGGCGGAGCAGGCCATCCCGCTTACACTCTCGCTTATTGGCCTCCTGGCCACACAGCAAGACGGCAGCAAGGTCGTGTTCATCGACACGGACGGGCCAGGCGAGGCGATTGGGCCATTTGCTGCGTCGGACTCCGACTTCGCGAGCATTCGCAGCGAGATATTGGCTCGACTAGGTGCCGATAGTTCCTACGAGCCACAGTCGATTGTCGAGGCGCTGGACGAGGCGCGGTCGACCCTTTCGACGTACGGAGCCCCGGCCGGTTCCTCGATATACGTGGCCCTCGGAGGGGGTAACGATTTTGCCTTTGACGAGCTGAGCTACACCGTGGCTCCACTCGTGAACAGGATCGCCACTCATGGATGGACGGTCAAAGGACTGAGCCTCCACGCCGGCGACCAGAGGTCAGCGCAATTCCTGGATGCGATCTCCAGGCCGACTGGGGGGGGTGTATTCAGTCTCTCATCAGGGGACGATCTCAAACCTCTTGGAGACCACATCATCGGCTTTGGCGCCGCAGGTTCCGTCGAGGAATTTGCCTCCAAGACTTTGGTCGATGCTCCGTTGACCAGTTCCAGAATCCCCATCATGCCCGGTACGGAAGAGACTACTCTGTACTTCTACAAGGAGAGCCCTGGCGGCTCCTTCCAACTCGTCAATCCCTTAGGTGAATTGGTGCCTAACGTGGATGGCGTGACATCTCAAGTCGTCGAATCCGACAACCTCGCCATTTGGCGACTCGTGAATCCGGTCGCCGGCAACTGGAAGGTTGAAACCGTGGAGGTGGAGGGGAGAATTTCCGTCTGGGGTCACGCAGCGGATCAGTACGACTTGATTTTGAGAACTCTCTCTCCCATGCCGACCGGCGAGCCAAACACTCTCCTGGCATATCTCGCCCAAGATGGCCGGACGGCAGTCCTCAAAGGCGTCAGGATGTTTGCCAACATCACGAGCCCCGACTCGTCAACGACATCGTACGAGTTGTTTGACAACGGGACTAGAGGCGATTCCAAGGCGGGAGACGGCTACTATTCCGTAATCTTGCCGCCGCTTGACATGGCGGGGTCCTATGCCGTGACACTCAATGCGCGGTGGCTCGGATTCAATTACGAGATTGCGTCGAACCATGCTCTCGAAGCCCGACCATTCCCCGCATTCCATGTGGAGACCGGCCAGGTTCGGGACCTTGTACCCGGAGAAGCAACGAACATCGGCACGGTGTCCGTCCACCTGGACGGTGGGCCATATTCCATTGATCCCAGTGACATTGAGATAGGTCTGGCCACGTCTACAGAAAAATCAGGTATGCTCGAACTCGTCCCTCACCGACTCTATGGAGATGGTTCCGCATGGCAATTCGACATGCTGTTCACACCGAGCGACTTCGGAAGTGAAACACTGCAGTTTAGCCTCAGCATCGAGTACGGCGGACGAACATTCACCGAACCATCGAGTTCAATCGCGATATCGACTGTGGCGTCGGAATCGCCGCCTGTGTCCATTGTTCCGGCCGCGGTGGAGTCGCAACCGGCTCCGGCAGTTCCAGCGCCCGCCGCCGCTTCAAACGTGCCGGTGGCAGGCGTAGCCGTTCCACCTGCGCCTCAGGCGGCGTTCCCGTGGTTGGTCGTTGCCATCCTCGTCGCGGTAGCGGTGCCTATTGCCGCCGGGGTAGTCTACTTCCTGACAAGACCGAAACCCTACGGCTACATCTATACGGAGAGTGACGACGAGCTCGTGGACTTCTCCAATTTGGAACGTCACCCGATTTTCCGGTTCTTCTACCGGGGTCTCATTCGTGGAAGCGAGTTGAACATTCCCGGGTTTGAAGGACTGGTCTTCCACTTCATGAAGGACCGGATCGACGTGAAGAGCTTCGGCGAACACTCGACGGTAAGGGTGAACAACCAACCGCTGATCGACTCGGCAACCATCAGCGACAAGACGTGGATCGGCACGGAAGGCAAGCTGTACACGTTCCTTAATTCACCGCCTCCCGTCGAACCCGCCGGGGCGGACTAGGAGAGGCCGCGAATCGGTAGAAAACGAAAGGGGCAGGTCGGATGACCTGCCCCTTTCGTCGTTCAACGAGAATTATCCGGCATTACTCCTCGGTGATGACGATGCTCTCAATTACGTCCCCCTTATAGGTGGCGGTGGAGGGGTCGCGCTCCCTAATGCCGTTGACCACATCTATACCACTGATTACTTCACCGAATACGGCATGACAGGAGACGCCTGGCTGGGAACACGGTTTGGCAGTCCCGTCGAGGTTCAGACCGTCGAGACGGTGCTGCTCTGAGTAAGTGACATAGAACTGGCCGCCGTTGGTTCCGCGACCGTTATTGACTCCCGCGTTCGCCATGGCCAGCATTCCGGGGCCGAAGTGCCGCAGGTCGGGATGGAACTCGTTATCGAACTGGTAGCCGGGCCCACCAGTCCCCGTTCCGGTTGGGTCTCCTCCTTGAGCCATGAAGCCGGGTATGACTCGATGGAACGTCGAGCCGTCGTAGTAGCCCTCACGGGCAAGGAAGACGAAGTTGTTGACGGTCTTCGGGGCCTTGTCGGCAAATAGTTTGATCTCGAACGTGCCACCACGTTCCATGTTGAACGTCGCCGTGTAGGACTTTTCCGGATCAATCCGCATAGGTGGGGCGACATCCCATTGCATACGCTTACCGGGAGTCGCTGTGGGGGCGGGAGGAGGCGGTTGCTGGGCGGCGGCAGGAGGCGGAGAAGTCTCCGTCGACGAGTCCGTTCCTTCTCCATCGCCACATGCTATGGCGAACACGACCACCAGCGAAGCGAGACCACACAGAAGGGCAACAGTGCGAAGTCTAAGCATTTTCGATTCAAACCCGCCTTTCATGAAAGTGTGTCGTTACATTCGACCGAAAACGTTCACGACCGGGACCGGCCCTATTCTAGCGCAGGACTTGACGAACTGCCACAGGGTCAATCGATAGCTGCGAAACACGCTGCCACGATCGAATCAACGTCGATCAGGTACTCTCGGTACAGGTCGAGGTAATCACCCGACTGTCCGTACTCGGTTACGCCGAGCGGATACGTCTCGGTCTTCATCGCGGCGCCGAGCCAGGCCAGTGTGTGCGGGTGCCCGTCAACGATGGTGACGATGGGAGCGCTTCGCTCTCCGACGTCGAATATGTCCGACATGAACGGCTCCGGGGCCCGTCCATCAGTTATCTCCCTGCGCACATGTTCCTGGAACCGTTTGTAGAGGGGACCGGGGCCCGTCACGTTGATGACGTTGGCGAAAACGCCCTCTTCGAGCAGCTGCTCGCTGGCGCTGATCGCCTCCGGCACCATTGCGCCGGAAGCCATTATGTGGACGACGTTGTAGTTCTGGCCGTACCCTTCTTCCGAACGACGGTCCACGAGACGGTACGCCCCGGCAAGCACTTGGAGTCGCAGTTCCTCAAGCTCGTCGGGGTCGGTAGGGAGTGCAGCTAAGGCCTGGTCGACGCGCTTGCTGGTCAGACGAAGATAAGCCGACCCCTCGCGATTGCGCATCCTTTCAAGGGAGTGCATGACAATCCACTCGAGTTCCTGTCCGAAACACGGTTCGTAGAACGACAGGCCGGGAAGCTCCGTGCCGATTGACTGAGTGACGAGAGACTGGTGCGCTCCTCCTTCTGGGCCGAGACTGACACCCGATGGCGTTCCGACGACCATGAAGCTGGCCCCGGCGTAGGTGCTGTAATAGAAGGCGTCGAGACCGCGTCGGATAAACGGATCGTAGAGAGTACCGATTGGGAAGAGGAGCTCACCCTGCATTTCGTGTGAGAGACCAAGCTGGCCCAAGGCCATGAACAGGTTGTTCTCCGAGATGCCCAGCTCGATGTGCTGGCCCGTGTCGGACTCCGTCCACTGGAGCGCCCTTGGCTGCTCCTCCTGAGGAAGGGATTCGATCTCCCCTCTATGCCAGACCCCTACCCGATTGATCCACCCGCCAAGGTTCGTCGAGCTGGCAACGTCCGGACTCGTGGTTACCAGCCGTTTCGACAGTTCCGGCGCGTTTCTCGATATCTCGGTAAGGACCAAGCCGAATATCTGCTGGGTGGACATCATGCCGCGATATCCCCGACCGAAGCCCGTAGGAACCGAAAGCGAGGGGGGTGAACTCGGCTGTTCCATACCCACTTGCAATCGGTCGCGGGCCTCGGCAATGAGCTCTGCCTCGGGAGAATCGGGTGGGAACAAGAACGTGGTGTCTTCGGGGTCGATGCCCATGTTTTCGCGAAGCACGTCCATCTGCGACCCGTTCAAGTTGGCCGAGTGATTCTGGGGGTCCCCGATGATCGGGAGACGCCACCCTTTCAGCGTATAGGCGAACATCACGTGCGGGCCGCGGTCGAGATCCAACTCATCGAATGCCTGACGCAGCTTCCCAATATCGTGCCCGCCAAGATCGGAGAATATCGCCGCCAGCTCAGCGTCGTCCCATCGACTGATGAGGCGTTCCATGTCTTTCGGATAGCGACTTGTGCTCGGCAGCCATTCACGCAGTGTGGGGGGCGAAACTCGCAGCAGGCGCTGGTAGACCAGATTGGACATTTCGTCGATAGCGGTGCGGAGCAACTCGCCGTTCGGCTCTTGGAAGGCCGCCTCGAGCTTGCGGCCGTACTTCGCGTCGACGATGCTCCAGCCGTTCGCCGCGAACATCTCGCGCCAACAGCGGACGCGAATACCCGGAATTATGCGGTCGAGACTCTGCCGATTGAGGTCGACGATCCAAAGGATGTTCGACGCCTCTTCCATCGCGGGGTCGGCAATCGCCTCCCAGACGTTACCTTCGTCCAATTCGGCATCTCCGACGAGGCTGATATACCTCCGTCTCTGACCGCTCTCAGGACGGACATGACTCCGCAGGTACTCCTCGGTGAGCCACGCGAAGTTCGGCGCCACCGCGCCGAGTCCGACCGAGCCGGTCGAAAAGTCCACATTGTCCGGGTCTTTCGTGCGGCTGGGGTACGCCTGCAAACCGTGGTACGCGCGCAGGGTCTTCAGATACTCGACGTCGAGGTTGCCTAGCAGATACTGGACGGCGTGGTAGACGGGCGAGGCGTGGGGCTTTACCGAAAGCCTGTCGCCGGCGTTCATGTACTCCATGAACAGGTAAGTCATAATGCTGGCGACTGACGCGCTGGAGGCCTGGTGTCCCCCGACCTTCATCCCGCTGGGGTTGGAACGCAACCGATTGGCGTAGTCGACCATGTAGATCGAAAGCCAGAGGACACGATTCTGTATCTCGTCGAGAATCTGGTTCCGACGGTTGATAATGTCAGGGTCGTCGAGGGTTGCTGCTTCTATCACCATGTTGCCTCCCGGCCGGTTACCGTAGGTACGGAGCGGCCCATTGCAGACCCTCGACTGTTGTCGTTCTTGGCTTGTATTCGCATCCGATCCATCCGTCGTAGCCCATCTTGTCGATGGCATCGAACAGGAAGGGATAGTTTAGCTCACCCGTCCCCGGCTCGTTGCGTCCGGGATTATCCGCAAGCTGCATATGACGGATCATGGGGAGGTTCGCCTCGATGGTCGGCGTCAGGTCCCCCTCCATGATCTGCATGTGGTAGATGTCGTACTGGAGCTTGAGATTGTCAGAACCCACGTCTTTGACGACGGCCAGCGACTGGGAAGTGGTCTGAAGGAAGAAGCCTGGGATGTCCCTCGTGTTTATGGCCTCGATCAGCAAGGTTATACCGGCCTTCTCAAGTTCGCCCGCCGCGAACGCGAGGTTCGAGACGAAGGTCTCGCGAAGGGTCTCGCTCGACACGCCCGAGGGAGCGACTCCGGCAAGGCAATTCACTTGATCACAACCAAGGGTTGTGGCGTAATCGATTGCCCTACCCACACCGTCTCGAAACTCACCGACGCGGTCGGGATGGCACGCGATTCCGCGCTCACCCGCATCCCACTCACCGGCGGGAAGATTGTGTAGGACTTGGACGAGACCGTGTTTGTCGAGAGCGGCTCTCAGGTCGTCCTTGTCATAGTCGTAGGGAAAGAGGTACTCGACGCCCTTGAAGCCCGCTTCGGCGGCTGCGGCGAAGCGGGCCATGAAGTCGACCTCGTTGAACATCATCGACAAGTTGGCTGCAAGTCTAGGCATATTAGCTCCAAGTAAAGGAATCGTGAATGTACGGACGACTATGACGAAGGCTCGGTCCGTTCGATGAACTCAAGATAGTTGCCCTCAGGATCGAGGGCGTAGATGATGCCGACGCGCGCGCCGTCCGGCGTGGTACGGTACTTCGGCTCCGTGACGAAGCGGATGCCCTTGCCGGACAGGTCGGTGTAAATACCATCCAAATCGGCTACGTTGAAGCAAACGTGGGACGAACCGAACTGGTGATGGTTCAGGTGTCCGTTGGAAGGCACGGGATCGAGGTAATGCACAAGTTCCAGTTGGTGACCGTCCCCCGGAAGCCCAACGAATACCAGCTCGCGTTTCGCGCCGGAAATGCCCGTGTGATCACCGCTCGGCGGCGCTACGCTGTGGACCTCTCTGAGCACTTCGAGGCCGAGAACGTCGCAGTAGAACTCGATCATGGCCGAGAGGTCTTTGACGACCACGCCCGAGTGGTTGAAC
Source organism: Dehalococcoidia bacterium (assembly GCA_009841605.1). Lineage (GTDB taxonomy): Bacteria > Chloroflexota > Dehalococcoidia > Lucifugimonadales > VXLM01 > VXLM01. The sequence continues at coordinate 9,255 of VXLM01000111.1, read as the reverse complement.
CCCGTTACCAATTCCCATATCTCCGTCTACAGGTCTGGCAAATGAGTGTAGCCCAACGACCGACAGGCCGCAACAAAAGCCGCGGTGTAAGCAGGAAGCTAGTTCGCGTACGGGTCGGCGGCGTCGCGCATGCCGTCACCTACGAAGTTGAAGGCAAGCACCGCCAGCGTGACTGGAATCGCAGGGATGGTGAGCCATGGATAAATGGCTATCGACTGTACGTTTTGCGTCTGCTGCAGGAGGACTCCCCAGCTTACGGCAGGAGCCCGAAGGCCGATGCCCAGGAAGCTGAGCGCGGTCTCACTGATGATCATGAACGGAAGAACCAGCGTTGTGACGGTTATTACGTGACTGATGAAGTTGGGCAGCATATGGCGGAAGATGATGCGTATGTCCGTCGCGCCTGCCAGGCGAGCCGCCGTTACGAAGTCCTCTTCACGAAGGGAGAGGAACCGCCCGCGCACAACGCGCCCCATCTCCGTCCACGCGAACAGCGCGATAATAAGCGTTACGATGAAGTAGATGCGGTAGACGCTCCAGTCCTTCGGGACGGAGGCGGAAAGGGCGATGAAGAGCGGAAGCGTGGGAATGGACCTCGTAATCTCGATGATACGCTGAATTACGGTGTCGACCCAGCCTCCGTAGTAGCCGGACAGCCCCCCCAGGACGATGCCGAGGACGAGAGTTAACAGAACCCCCACCAGCCCTATGGAGAGGGATACCCGCGAGCCGAATACGATTCGGGACCACATGTCTCGACCTAGGACGTCTGTACCGAGAAAGAACGGAGCAACTCTTACCTCATCCTCAGGCGGGACTGTTCCTATCAGATGTCGGTCGAAGGTGATGAGGCCAAAGAGCTTATACTCGTATCCTCGAACGAAGAATCGGATGGGGATATTCACCTCAGGGTCGGTCGTATACACCTTCTTGAACGTTTCGGGATCGCGGGCGCCGATGACCTTCTTGACGTGTGGACTGAACCCTCCGTCGAACCAGTGGACCGTCTGCGGAGACAGGTACGCGACATCCACGTCGGACAGACGGGGGTCGGATATGGCGAGGAAGTCCGCGAACGCCGCCACCGAGTAGAAGAAAATGACAAACACCGCGCCGACCATGGCCATCCGGTGCTTGCGGAAGCGCCACCACATGAGCCGCCATTGACCGGCAACGAAGATTTCTTCGTCTTCGAGGTGGTCCTGCTGCTCATCCAGGAGGTCAGCGGCAGCCCGGCTCAACTGCTCCTTGTCCCGCGCCTCGTCAGCCATCACCTATCCTCCATCCTGATGCGGGGATCAACGAAGACGAGCAGAATATCGGACACGAATGTCCCTATGATCGTCAACGCGCCAAGCACGAGCAAGATCCCTGAGGCCATAAAGAGGTCTTCCGCCAAGAGCGCACGCAGCAGGAGAGGGCCAATCAGCGGCAGCGCAAGAATGACCGAGACGATGATGCTGCCCGAAATCAGTGCAGGCAAAAGGTACCCAACCGTGCTGATTATGGGGTTCAGTGCGACGCGAACAGGATACTTGATGATGACTCGCCATTCCTTGAGACCCTTGGAGCGGGCGGTGACAACGTACGGCTTGCGAAGCTCATCCAAGAGGTTGGCGCGCATAATGCGGAGGAGGGAGGCTGTTCCCGCTGTGCCGAGCACGATTACAGGAATCCATAGATGGGCGAGCATGTCGACGACCTTGCCGCCACTCCATGGCGCGGTAATGTACTCCCTGGTAAATAGTCCGCCTATGGATAAATCGAAGTAAAACCAGCCGATCCAAAGGAACGCCAACGCCAGCAGGAAATCAGGTATGGCAAGGCCGATGAAACCAATGAATGTGAGGGAGTAGTCCTCTATTGTGCGGTGACGCACGGCGGCGTATATCCCCAGGGGGATGGCCATCGTCCACGTGAACAAGATCGTTGTCCCGGCAACGATAATCGTCAGCGGCAGCTTGTCCCAAATGACCTCCCGAACGGGCCGGTTGAACTCAACTGAGAAGCTGAGATCGCCGCGAACGACTTTCGACACCCACTTGAGGTACTGGAACCACACTGGCGCGTCGAGGCCATATTCGGCCCGGAGCTGCTTTTCGAGCGCGTCGGCGGCCGGAGTCCCCTGCCCTGCCTCGCCAACAAGGTTCGCTATGTAGTCATCAACGAAGTCGCCTGGGGGAAGGGTGACGACAAAAAAAGCGATGATCGAGATAACCCAAAGCGCAAAGACGCCCAGTAAAAAGCGACGTATGATGAAAGCGATCACTGGGGCTCTCTGCTCCCGTAGGTTGACTTAGTACACGAGGCCAAACGAAACGAGGAACTTAGCCGCGAGTTGGTGTGCCATTATACATGCCTACCTTCCAAAGTAAAGAGTACCCGGCCGCTTCGACCGGGTACTCTTTCTTCAGTCAGTCTACTTCGGTAGGTTGAACGAAGCCCCTATTCGGAGTCGTTCTTGCCGCCTTCAATGAAGAACTGGACTGTCCGCGCGATCCCCGGGTTCTGCAGCGGGGACTCGTTCGGAGCCTGCGGCGGAACGTTCTTGAAGTACTTCTTCTTGACGATCACGCCGTTGAAGGCGGGAGTGTTGCCCACTGCGCCGATGCCGTAGAGGTTATCGATGAAGATCTGCTGACCCTCAACGTAGATGTCCTTGCGGTCGGCGTACCGGAGCTTCACAGCCTCGTCGGCCAACTCACCTAGCCTGAGGATGGACGGGTCGGTCGGCTCGGCGGCTACGGAGTCCTCTGAGTAGACGTCCCTGCCGCCCGTGTACCACGTGCGGTAGGCGCTGCCATGCTCGTACCAGCGGTCGAGCAGGTTCGGCCATCGAGCAGACATCAGGCCGCCGGCCATCAGGATGCCCGTGTTGCCGTCGCGTCGCTCCTTGAAGAGGCTGACGTCCATGGGCTTGAGGGCGACCTTGATGCCAATCTTGGCGAGGTCTTCCTCGATCAACTCTGCGAGCACGTCGTAAGCCACGAAGTACTCGGCGGCGTAGTCCATGATGAAGACGAGGTTGCCCTTGCCGTCGGTGCGGTTGCGGATGCCGTCGCCATCGGTATCTGTAAGCCCAATGCTGTCGAGGATCTGCTTCGACATCTCAGGATCGAGCTCGGTGTACTTCTGTGCGTAGTCGTCACCGGGGTAGAAGGGGTGACCCTTCGAGAAAATGGGCTGCGAGATGTCGCCCTGGCCGAGGAACATCACCTCGTTGATCTTGTTCCGGTCGACCGCCAGCGAGAGGGCCTTGCGGAACTCGAAGTTGTTCAGCCACTTCTTGACTTCCTCGTCCACCTCGTAGTCGACATCACCCTCGCCATAGGACATGTTGATGGCGATACCGACTGCTCCGTGGGAACCCCAGAACTGCACGTCAATGTTGCTGCGCTCTTCGTTCTCTTTGAACACCGGCACCTTGGCCATCTCGATGTGGCGGTGCTGGAAGTCGATCTCACCCGCCGAGGCCTTGAGGTTCAGTATCTCCTTGTCGCCGGTGAGCGTCATGGAAATCCGGTCGATGTATGGAAGCTGGTTGCCCGCGGGATCGACTGCCCAGTAGTACGGGTTGCGTTCCCACTCGTAGATCTCAGCCGTGATAGGGCTGGTCATCTTCCAAGGCGATACCACAGGCGTATCCGTGCTCTTGAGTGGGCTGGCGTTGTCCTTGAAGAACGTAATCCAGTTCTCATAGCCGGCGTCGGCCACGCGCTTGTCGAACGCATCCTTGTCATCTGCGAACTTGCGGTGGATAGTCTTCAGGTAGTGCGTCGGGCCATACATGCCGTCCGCGATGCGACCATGAAGCGTCCAGCCACCGGTGGTGTAGTTGGCTAGCGAGTCGAGGAAGCCGTCCTTGCGCTCCCTGAGATGGACAGTGACTGTGGTCTCGTCCACCGCGGTCATGCTGTCAACCTGCACACCCGACCAGCCGATCTGGCCGTCGCGCGTGGGGTTGATTTCGTCGTCAATGATTACGTTCTCGAAGTGCCAGACGAAGTCCTCGGAAGTGAAGGGCACACCGTCCGACCACTTCATGCCCTCGCGGAGATACAGCGTGTAGGTAAGACCGTCGTCGCTGATATCCCAGTCCTTGGCTACGTTCGGGATGACGTCCGTGCCGTTCAGGTCATAGTACAGCACCATGTCCATCATCAGACGGTCGGCGTTCTGACCGTCGTTCGGGCCCGTGAAAGCCCGGCGCCATGTTCCGCCGTAGTCGCCGATGCGGTCCACGACCGGAACGACCATAACGTCTTCAGCGTTGGGAAGCCGCTCTTCAACCGGAGGGAGGCTTCCTGCCGCGACCATGGCCGCAAGCGTTGGGGCTTCGCTGAACTCGGTCGGATGATCCCCGTCCCACACGAAAGTACCCTTGAAGGTACCCTCGAAGGTGGGCTTCTCCATCATCGCGTCGTCTTTCGCCGGTTCCTGAGCGGGCGCCGCTGCAGGAGCCGGGGCTGCTGCAGGTGCTGGTGCCGGAGCAGGCGCGGGCGCCGGGGCAGGCGCTGCCGTATCCGTGTCTCCATCGTCGTCACTACTGCACGCGAGAACCGTGAAGAGCATCACGGCCAACGCGGCAAAACCGATTAACCTAAAATTCTTGGTGATCATGCACCTCTCCTCCTAAATGTTTCCTTAACGAATGATCCTACGCTTGACCTCAATGCGAACCGGGATGACTGTCTACCAAGGTCAAGTCATTGATTTGAGTGAGTGTTGGATTAACGAACCGTTAACCAACAAGGAATTATGGAGCGTGCATATTTGAGTTGTCAATCCCCAATTGTCGCTCCTCCGTAAATGTGCCATGCCCATTTCCTCTTCGAACCTCGTCGTATACTCCTACGAACACGAGCGCCATTCGGTTTCGCGTTCGGGATGCCGCACAGGAGTCTTCCAAGTTCGCGAACTCCCTTGCGACGATCTATCGGAAGCCAAAAGTCCGAATGGAGAGAGAATACGTTCGATGTTGCTGAATGCGTAGGACTTCCTCACTCATAGGAATGCTACCATACGTACATGCTCTCCAAAGCAAAGAGCACCCGGTCAGTCGGACCGGGTGCTCTTTCTTCAAGCACTCTACCTCGATAGGCTGTTCAATCGGTCCTATTCGGAGTCGTTCTTACCGCCTTCTATGAAGAACTGGACCGTCCGCGCGATCCCCGGGTTCTGCAGCGGGGACTCGTTCGGAGCCTGCGGCGGAACGTTCTTGAAGTACTTCTTCTTGACGATCACGCCGTTGAAGGCCGGGGTGTTGCCCACTGCGCCGATGCCATAAAGGTTATCGACGTTGATCTTCTGACCCTCGATGTAGAGATCCTTACGGTCCGCGTAGCGGAGTTCCTTAGCAAGGTCAGCCAATTCAGCCAGTCTAAGGATGTTGGGGTCTGTCGGTTCTGCCGCTATGGAGTCCTCTGAGTAGACATCCCTGCCGCCCGTGTACCACGTGCGGTACGCGCTACCGGATTCGTACCATCGGTCAAGCAGGGCAGGCCACCGTCCGCCTCCAACGCCGCCCGCCATCATGATCCCGGTGTTGCCGTCGCGCCGCTCCTTGAAGAGGCTGACGTCCATCGCCTTGAGGGCGAGCTTGACCCCGACCTTGGCAAGGTCTTCCTCGATCAGTTCTGCCAAGATGTCGTAGGCTACGAAGTACTCAGCGGCGTAGTCCGTGATGAAGACCAGATCGCCCTTGCCATCCGTGCGGTTGCGGATGCCATTGCCGTCGGTATCGACCAGGCCGATGCTGTCGAGAATCTCCTTGGCCTGTTCGGGGTCGTGCTCAGTGTATTTCTGCGCGGTCTCGTCACCGGGGTAGAACGGGTGGCCTTTCGAGAAGACCCCCTGCGAAACAGTACCCTGACCCAGGAACATCACCTCGTTGATCTTGTGCGGGTCTATTGCGAGAGAGAGTGCCTTGCGGAACTCGAAGTTGTTCAGCCACTTCTTCACTTCCTCGTCCACCTCATATTCGACGGGTCCCTCACCATAGGACATGTTGATGGAGAGGCCGACTGCTCCGTGGGAACCCCAGAACTGCACGTCGATGTTGCTGCGCTCTTCGTTCTCTTTGAACACCGGCACCTTGGCCATCTCGATGTGGCGGTGCTGGAAGTCGATCTCACCCGCCGAGGCCTTGAGGTTCAAGATCTCCTTGTCGCCGGTGAGTGTCATGGAAATCCTGTCGATGTACGGAAGCTGGTTGCCCGCAGGGTCGACTGCCCAGTAGTACGGGTTGCGCTCCCACTCGTAGATCTCAGCCGTGATCGGACTGGTCATCTTCCAGGGGGAGATTACCGGGGTGTCCGTGCTCTTGAGCGGGCTGGCGTTGTCCTTGAAGAACGTGATCCAGTTCTCGTAGCCAGCGTCGGCCACGCGCTTGTCGAACGCGTCCTTGTCATCGGCGAACTTGCGGTGGATAGTCTTCAGGTAGTGCGTCGGGCCATACATGCCGTCCGCGATGCGACCATGAAGCGTCCAGCCACCGGTCGTGTAGTTGGCGAGAGAGTCGAGGAAGCCGTCCTTCCGCTCCCTGAGCGTAACCGCAACCGTGTAGTCGTCAATGGCGGCAAAGCTATCGACCTGCACACCCGACCAACCGATCTGGCCGTCGCGCGTGGGGTTGATCTCATCGTCGATGATTACGTTCTCGAAGTGCCAGACGAAGTCCTCGGATGTGAACGGCACACCGTCCGACCACTTCATCCCTTCCCGCAGGTACAGAGTGTACACGAGGCCGTCGTCGCTGATATCCCAGTCTTTCGCCACGTTCGGGATGACGTCCGTGCCGTTCAGGTCGTAGTACAGCACCATGTCCATCATCAGGCGGTCGGCGTTCTGACCGTCGTTCGGGCCGGTGAACGCCCTGCGCCAGGTTCCGCCGTAGTCGCCGATGCGGTCAACGACCGGAACGACCATGACGTCTTCAGCATTGGGAAGCCGCTCTTCAACCGGAGGGAGGCTTCCTGCCGCGACCATGGCCGCAAGCGTTGGGGCTTCGCTGAACTCCGTTGGATGGTCCCCGTCCCACACGAACGTACCCTTGAAGGTACCCTCGAAGGTGGGCTTCTCCATCATCGCGTCGTCCTTCGCCGGTTCCTGAGCGGGCGCCGCTGCAGGAGCCGGGGCTGCTGCGGGTGCCGGCGCGGGCGCTTGAGCAGGCGCGGGCGCCGGAGCAGGAGCTGCCGTATCCGTGTCTGCGTCGTCGTCACTACTGCACGCGAGAACCGTGAAGAGCATCACGGCTAACGCAGCGAATCCGATTAGTCTTAGCCTCTTGGAGATCATATACCCCCTCCTTACTTGGTTTTCTCCTCAGTGCTTCCTAAAGTGTCGCCCCTACTCGACCGCAACGCTAAAATCGCATTGTCGCCAAGTCTCTAATTTACGGTACTGTTGGGTTAGCGGAGCGTCAACAGGTCAGGACATTATACGCTCCGCATATGAGATGTCTATCCCCAATTCTTGCTGTGAGATGTTTCTCCAAGCCCATATCGGGTCGAATCCGGTCATATGTTATTACGAACACGACCGCAATTCGGTTTTGACAAGTGAAGTGGCATAGAAGTCTTGCGGCCCAGGAACCTTCCTTGCGACAATCTATCGGAAGCCAAAAGGTAGGATGGAGAGAGAATGGGTTCGATGTTGCTGAAAGCGCCAATCGCCTGGATTTTGGTGGCGGGGTCATTGGCGCTCTGGGTCACCGCATGCGGTGACGACAACTCCGCGCCGGCGGAGATCATTAGCCACTCGGCAGCGATTGCTTCAGACAATGTTCTGATCGCCGAGGTCGCAGTCGCACTGGACCGGGAAGGCACGGTCTACATCGAGTACGAAAACGCCCAGGCAGGAAAGTTCCGCACGGCGACTACGGAAGATGCGGCGATGGAGCACCAGGTTCCACTTCTCCGCTTGCGACCGACTGCGAAATACTCCTACACGGTCGTATCCACCAACGATGAAGGTGAGGAGAACAGAAGCGATTCCGGCAGCTTCACGACCGGTGAGCTTCCCCCCGAACTCTCGACACTCACCATCGACGCGACCGGAACTCCGTCGTCCGAACTTGTCTTGCTCGACCACCGAGAGATCGAGGGCAGTTGGCTTTTTATGCTCGACGGCGACGGACAGATCGTCTGGTACTACGAGAGCCCGAATCCGGTCGAAGATGTCCCCTACCCGACCGGCGCCATCGTTCAGAAACCCAACTACAATCTAGTCTACCAACTCAACAATCCATTCAACATCTGCTGCATCAGGGAGATCACGCCCACGGGTAGGATCGTCGACAATCTCGCGGCAGGCCCTGTCAACGGCTTCCCGCACCGCGCCCTGCTTCTCAGGCCCGACGGCAAGATTCTCTACGCGGCCTGGACCTACCGCGTGATCGACGACACTGCCAACGACGGCGATGCCGAGACCTTGGTCGAGGGCCTTGCGCTCCGTGTCTGGGATCAGGAAACTGGCCTGAGCACCGAGCTCTGGAACGCCTTCGACGCCCTCGGCACCGACCATCGTGGCGGATGGGGCACCGGCAACATCGCCTCGTACCCGAACGAGGTCACCCTGCAGGAGCACACCCCGCCCATCCGCTGGTCGGGCGCAAACTCGCTGCAAATCGGCCCACGCGACAACATCATCATCTCCATACCCAACTTCAGCCAGGTAATCTCGATTTCGCCCGACTTCCAGCGAATCGAGTGGAAGCTCGGCGGCCCCGAAAGCACCTTCACCTTCGAGGATCCAGCCGACCGCTTCTACCGGCAGCACACCGCCCAACAGCTACCCAACGGCAACATCCTCATGTTCGACAACGGGCGCAATCGGCCCGAAGAGGAGTGCGGACACTACTCCCGCTCACTGGAGCTGGCCGTCAACGACGACGATCTCGTGGCGCGAAAAGTATGGGAGTACCGGCACGCCCCCGACCTCTATGCCGTCAACCGCAGCAGCGCCTACCGCCTTCAGAACGGCAACACGCTCCTGAACTTCGTCACCAATCCCCGGGTGGTCGTTGAGGTCGCGCCGGACGGCACGGAGGTGTTCAAAGCGAACATCAGCGGCCCGCGAATGCAGGGCAGCTTCCGCGCCTACGCCATTGACTCGGTGATGGGCGAGACGCGCGTAACCGATTAGGCGGGAGCGAGCAGGGCTTATCGTACGCATAGTAACAGCGGCTATCGCTTTCGTTTTCACAGTACTGGTCTCGGCATGCTCGGATGACTCACCCATCGAGACGCCTACACC
>VXLM01000061.1 GCA_009841605.1 Dehalococcoidia bacterium | reverse complement strand
CTTCCATTCCCCGAGCTTGTGAGAACCGATCAGCCGTACCGTACGTATAAAATAGTGCCCCCCTTTTCCAAAAAGGCGGTGTCCGGCAATGGTAATGGGAGTGGAGGACTAACCGGGCATCGCCTTTTTCCTTCATGGCGAACTTCCCGGAAGTTTGAGTGACCATCCGGTGGTGACGCAGCACATTCGTCGCCCGGATACCGGAAAACGGAGACGCTATCGAGGCCGTGGGCGAATGATGGTTGAGGAAACCGAGAGGTAGTTCGGGTGCTGCCTGAGACGAGGAATCTGCGGGTCACGAGAAACGAGCGATTGTCCTTGCGCTAGCAGGCAATGAAAAGCGGATGCCGTCGGCACGCCGCCGGTTGGGAGACTTCGTTTAAAAGTCCTAGTAGGACCTACCTGCCGCCCATCCGGAACCGGCGGTTGAAGCGCTCCACCCGCCCCTCGGTGTCCACGATGCGCTGCTCGCCCGTGAAGAACGGGTGGCAGTCCTTGCAGATCTCCACATGGAGCTCGCGCTTTGTAGATCCCGTCGTGTACGACTTGCCGCACGAGCAGTTGACGATCGCGTTGGGGTAATACGTTGGATGAATGTCGGCCTTCATGGCTTTTTCCTCAGCTTACGGGATAGACGCTGGCCCGCTTCTTGTCGCGCCTCGCCTGCTCGAACTTGACGGTGCCGTCGATGAGCGCGAACAACGTGTGGTCACGTCCGACGCCGACATTGCTGCCCGCCTCGATCTTCGTCCCGCGCTGACGGACGATGATGCTCCCCGCGCTTACGAACTCGGTGTCGTACCGCTTCACGCCCAGCCGCTGGCCCTGGCTGTCTCTGCCGTTTCGCGTGCTGCCGCCGCCCTTCTTATGCGCCATCCTTCTTCTCCTTCACTTCGTCCGTATCGACCGGCTCCTCAGGGGATTCCGGCTCGCCGGTCGATTCGTCCGGGGTGTCTTCTGCGTCCCCGCCGTCCGCTTGGTCGGATTCTGCGACCGGTGCATCGTCCCCGGCATCGTCTTCCAGCTCGTCCAAGACACCTTCGGGGGAATCGTCGGCGTCGACCTGATCATCTTCGACGACTGGCGCTTCATCTTCGGTCTCGTCGGTCGGTTCTTCCGAGTCGGCCTCAGTGTCCTCTGCCACATCGCTCTCGACGATGTCTACCGTCTCCTCGACCTCTTCGACTGGCTCCACTTGCTCTTCGACCGCGTCGAGGGACTCGCCGTCCATCGAGATATCAATGATCCGCAGGTCGGTGTAGTGCTGTCGGTGGCCCTTCGTCCGCCGGTACCGCACCTTCGACTTGTACTTGAAGACGGTGATCTTCCGGCCTCGCCCTCTGGACGTTACCTGGGCGCGGACGCGCGCGCCGTCGACAACCGGCGTGCCGACCTTTACGTCGCCGTCCCGCGAAACCATCAGAACGTCGTCTATGCTGACGATCTCTCCGGTGTAGACGGGCAGGGACTCGACGCGGATGTTGTCTCCCGCCTGGACGCGGTACTGCTTGCTGCCCGTTTGGACAATCGCATACGTACTCAACGGTTCACGTACTCCACTCACAAAGACAGGGGCGGCCTGCTATGAGCGCGCCCCGGTCAAAAAGTATATCACAAGCGGCGCCCACGGTATCGAAATGAGCGCAACACTAGGCGTCAAGGTTGCAGAGACACAAGATCCTTGCAGAGACACGATCATAGGATCGTACGTCAATCGGGGCGTTCAGGGAACGCACCAAACGACACTCAAAGAGTGGCTGTGAGTCAACGCCCGCTGTTGCTTGCCGCCGGATTCGGCGATGTTGCGGCCTGAGCCGCTACCTTTCACCGCTACCGAGCCATCTGCAAAGACCCACGCTTCAAGCCGCTATGGCTTGATTGGATGGGCCAAGTACCCGAGTAGGTAAAGTCAGTCTAGCTCTCTTCTTCGATTCCCGTAGCCCGCAGCTTATCGGCCTCCGCGGCGCTCAGAATGCGGAACACGGAAGTGTCGGGATCCTCTTCGGCCACGCCGCGAACGGCGGGACGCCCGTTCTTCAACATCACCAGCTTGGGGTCCTTAATCACGACGTTCTTCCGGAGCTTGAACGAGTATGCGGTGAGATCGGCCATAACAGTCTCCATTGCGCAAGATGTACTATTTGGGTTCCCGACAAGCGCGGGAATTCATGAAGGAGCCTTAACGCACAACGATTTCGCCGGTAATTCTCTCGTGACTCCTGCAAGTAGCCCTGTGCAGGATGGTCACAAGGTCGTCGACCATTGCGCTTGCCCCCCATTCAATAGCCAGCTAAAACATACCTGTAACCCAACCTGTTGTCAATAGAATATTTTTCTCAAATGCCGAAACGATCACAGAATTTTCCTTACCCTCCACAATGCGCTTCGAAAGTCATCGTCGTCGCGACGCCTACTGGACTACCGCCCTCGTACATGAGAAGGTACGCGAGACGAGAACAGAGCGGCAAGTCGTCCTGGATGCCAAGAAGTGCCCCGCCTAACGCAATGGGAGGAATAGAGAAAATGCCGGCCTCAAAGCACAAGGTAGCGATGATCGGCGTGGGACGAATGGGCACTAATCATGCCCGAGGCTATGAGTTGCACCCACGATGTGAGCTGGTCGCCGCCGCAGACCCCGACCGGCGAAACCTCGACCGGTTCAGGGAGCGCTTCGGCGTGACCTCCGTCTACGAAAGCTACCAAGAAATGCTGGCCAACGAGGAGATCGACATCGCCGCGCCCGTCCTCCCCGTCAGCGTGAATCCCGAGGTCGTTATTGCCTGCGCGGAAGCCGGCGTCCGGGCGATCTTCAGCGAGAAGCCGATTGCCGCCAGCCTCCGGGAGGCCGACCGGATGGTCGAGGCGTGTCGTGCTCGAAATATTCCTTTCGCGTCCGGGGACGCATGGCGAAATCTTCCGCAGTTCCGGCAGTTCAGGGACATGATCGACCGCGGCGAGGTCGGTGAGGTGAGGAGCATAAACGTCTACCACCCGCACGACGAGATATCCGGCGGTGGATGCCAGAGCCTCGGCGTCATGCGGCTCATGGCCGGGGATGCCGACGTCGACTGGGTAGTCGGGTGGGTCAAGGACGATCCCTTCGACGACGGAGACCAGGGCATGGGCGGCGTCGTTCGCTTCTCCAACGGCATCGAGGCGTTCATCCACATGAACGCCGTCGGGAAGTTCGGCATCGAGGTCAATACTTCCCGCGCCGTCTTCTTCAGCGACTGGAAGACCTTTCGACTGTGGCCCCTGCCCGACGACCCGCCCAACGCCACCGTCTGGCCGGACAACGAGGTTTCCGGCGTCTTCGAGCACGCCGCCGATCCGGTCAACATGTATGGCGAGGACGGTCGCAGGCTGCCGCAGTACCGGCAGCGCTCCAGCATCAACGCGATCGTCGAGGCGCTGGAGCAGGGCCGCGAGCCCTGGACGAGCGGTGACAACATGAGAAAGGCCCTCGAAATCGGCATAGCCCTCAGGGAGTCACACCGTCGCGGTCACGTGCCCGTCCACCTTCCCCTTGAGGACCGCAGCCTCCGCATCCTCCCGCGTCCCGGACGATGGCTCAACAAGCGGGAGGTCTACGGCGACGAGTGGTACGAGGACGCCATGGCGGCCCACCAGCGTCCGCAGTAATCTGCATGAGAGTGTATCCATGAGACTCCGTTCACCCTGAGCTTGTCGAAGGGGTCGTTCATGATCCAACAAGCATGTCCTGAGCCTGACGAAGGGCTCACCACGAACGTGTTCGGAGACTTAAGGGACGCCCCTCAGACGCAGGGTCGCCACACGCCCCTCACGGGATGTCGATGATCGCCCGCTTGTGCACCGCCTTGCCGATGAACTTCTCACCCTCGTGAGCGTCGATGACGTACGTGAGCCTGCTGCCGTCCACCTCGGTGAGCTCCGCCGTCACCGTCACCTTCCCGCCGATGGGCGTCGGCGCGATGTGCCTCATCTCATCGACCCCGTAACCCACCGTCGTCTTGCCCTCCGGCAGAAGGTGGTCGGTGCTGTGGATGCTCGACCACTCCATCAGGGCCAGCAGCGAAGGCGTCGACAGTACCTCCGCACCCGGCTTCCCCATGCGGTTGATCGTCTGCTCTTCTTTCACCGTGTCTTCGAGCTCGAAACGCAGACCCGGCTTGATATCGTCCAATTCCATTTTTTTGCCGCTCCTGTTGCGAATTCTCTACTATTCCGAGGCCTTGTCTTAACCCCCTCTCCCGTTCGCGGGAGAGGGTTGGGGTGAGGGTGATAGGCCCTTCCCTATCTCGGCGGGACAAGATTCCCCTCGGAGCTATGGCCGACCACCGACGCGACGGCGTATTCCTTAGAGTGAGACAGCGACAGCGCGATGTCGGTCAGCCCGATGCGCTCGGCCCGGGCCCTTGCGGTGCCGTGCAATACTACGTGCGGCGCCATTCCCGGATATCGCACCACCTCGATGTCGCGCCAGCGCACTCCACGCACCCCCGTGCCGAGCAGCTTCATCACAGCCTCCTTTGCGGCAAACCTGCTCGCAAGCTGCGGAGCACGCCCCCGCGCGTACCGGATCTCGCCCTCGCAGTAGATGCGCCTGAGGAATCGCTCGCCATAGCGCTCGAATACACGCTCAACGCGATCGATCTCAATGATGTCGACGCCGGTGACCAGCATATGACCATTTTACTAAAGGAGGGTGACTTGGGAACTATCTCAAAATGCGCTCCCGACGAGTGTTCTCCACAGACAGGGTCAGAAAAAAAAGGGAATTATAGTGGAAATTAGCCACGGAGCCGCTTCTCATACGGAGTCTTGTCCA
>VXLM01000001.1 GCA_009841605.1 Dehalococcoidia bacterium | reverse complement strand
CCATCCTACCCGACACCCAGATATGCACCGAGTCGTTCCCGCACATCTTCACCGCTCAAACGCAATGGATCGCCCAAAACCGGGACGAGCACAACATCGCCTTCACCCTGCACGAGGGCGACATCACGAACAAGAATGATGACCATCAGTGGCGGGTCGCGGCGGATTGCATGAGCGTGCTCGACGGAAAGGTCCCGTATGCGCTGGTCTTGGGCAACCACGACATGGGGACAGGAGGCACCTGCGACGTTCGAGACTCCCCCCTCTTCAACGAGTACTTCCCCGTCAGCCGGTACGAGTCGCTGCCCACCTTCGGTGGAATGTTCGAGCCCGACAAGATGGAGAACACCTACCATCGGTTCGAGGCCGCCGGCACCGGATGGCTCATCGTCGCGCTGGAGTTCCAGCCGCGCGATCGCGTCCTGCAATGGACCAACGACATCATCGCGTCCCACCCCGACCGGCACGTCCTCATGCTCACCCACAGCCACGTGTGCAACGACGCGACCCTGTACGGAAGCCGTCCCGACCACAACTCGAAGCCTGGGGGTTTCGGTATCGGCTACGACCCCGAGGGAGCCAACGACGGCCAGGAGACTTGGGTAAAGACATTGCGACGACACGAGAACGTGCGCTTCGTCTTCAACGGCCACTTCCTCGGCTCTGCCCGCACCGTTGGCACGGGTAACGAAGGCAACGCCGTTCACCAGATGCTCTCTAACTACCAGGACATGGATGAAGGAGGAGGCGGCTACCTGCGACTCGTTAAATGCGATCCGTCTAGCCGCAGCGTCTCGATCAAGACCTACTCGCCGTACTTGGACTCGTACCTGACCGACCCCTCAAACGAGTTCACCCTCGAAAACGTCGACTTCGGCTAGCGGGCAAAATCATTCGTTCCTGAGCGCCAGCAGTTCAGCCTCGTCGAAGGGGTTCTCACCCTTGCTGAGACTCTTCATCCACCGCTCACGCCTCGGCCCGTACCTTTCGTAGGTGTCGCTCGACTGTGTCCCCAACCATTCAAGGAACCTGTTGAAGTCCTTAATGGCCTTCTCATAGTCGCCCTGCATCGCATAGGCAAGACCCCGGCTGTCATATGCAAGATGATAGTCAGGGTCGATGCTGATGGCACGTTCACAGTAAGGCAACCCTTCCTTTGCCCTGCCCGCAAGACTCATTAGCCAGCATAAATTGTTGAGAGCGCCGGTGTGCTCGGAATCAATGGTAAGAACGTGATGAAAATCAGTGATTGCTTGTTCATCATGCTGCTCACCGAGCCTAATGTACACCGTGCCCCGAGTAAGGTGCGCCCACTCCGCTCCCCGATCAACTGCCACATCGCAGTGTGGAATCGCCGACTCCACCTGTTGCGTTGAGGCCAATATCACGCACATGGCACGGCTGTATTCAGGGTTGTCGTGATCAAGTTCATGGGCACGCCTGGTGTCGGCTAGTGCGTCCTCATGGAACCGCTCGCCCATCTCGTAGTAGGCGAAGCCGCGATAGTAGTAGTTAGCAGCAAGTGTGTCATCAATAGCTATGGCTTTAGACAGGTCGTCAACCGCTCGTACTGCGTCCCCCTGTCTTTTGCGTTCGTAATATGCAATGCCTCTACTGCGAAGCACAGCGGGGTCGCGCGGATTGCGGAAGAGCGACTCAGTGTAGTCGTCTATGGCCTTGTCGATGTCATCTCGGGCCCTGTACACGAGGCCACGATTGAAGTACGGAGTTGGAGACCTCGGATCGTATAGTATGGCCAGAGTGTAGTACTTCTCGGCTGCCGCAAGATTAGGCGGTTCCTTAACTTGGTGCAGGTACCCGAGTCTGAAGTAAATGGTCGCGACGGTATCCGACTCCTTGGGCAGCGTCGTCAGTGCCTCATCCAAGGCGTCCCGTGCCTTCTTGGAGTCCTCGCCGCTCTCGTAGAGCTCCGCAAAGATCAGCAGCGCCAGCAGCCTCACGTCATGCGGCAGCTCGGTGTTGATCGTCGCAGTTAGATCGGTGGGGTTGAGGACCGGTCGCTCGACTTGGCTCTCCTCCATCGAACCGTGCAGCGCCGGAACCGTAAACCTGGCCTGCGCTCGCCCGCTGTCGTACTCGCCCCAAATGACGATCGATGCGTTCGTCCGCTGTGCGACCTCTTGGGCCTCCGCCTCGTCCCGCACGTCCTCGGTGAGCACCTTGATCTCGATGCTGGGAAGAAACTCATCCCTGATCTCTTCTTCAAGAGCAGCCCTTATTCGACCCGCAACGTTGTACCCCATCTCTCCACCGATGTAGTTCACGAACCGCGCGATCACGACGACATCTTCCTCGACTTCGGGTGTCGGAGTCGCTACTGCCTTAGTCGCTAGTTTTGCCTCCGGGGTCTCCGCAACGGGAGTCTCGACAACGGCGGTTGGCGTAGCCGAGGTTACGGTTGGCACCGGGGTCTGTGTGGGTGTAGCAATGTTTTCGGCGACGGGGATTGGGTCTTCTCCATTCGAGAGCATCGCGGTCGCCAGCGCGATCCCCACAACGATGACTAGCCCCCCGGCGAATCCGATCACCCACGGTCTTCGCGAGGACGTAACCGTGGGCTGCAGAGCAGCCTTCTGAAGTTCCTCTTTAGCTGCGGCATCTTCCGGCGGGGCCTCCGTGACCAGTTCCGGCGGCTGCTCGCGGACGGCTAACGGCGGCGTTTCGGGAGAAAACCCCGCGGCGGTCAGCAGCAGGTCCCGCTCTTCGGGAGTCAGACGAAGCCGCCTCGCGCATCGCAGCACGTCCTCCCGGTAACGGGGCCTCTGGATCTGCCCGTCCTTCCAGCGAAACAGGGTCTGACGGCGCACTCCTATGCTCCGGGCCAGCTCCGAGTCGCTGATCCCAGCCCGCTCGATGTACTCCGTCAAAAGCTCGGCGAACGTCCTCAATGTGACACCTTTGACACTCGTTTATACGTGAATGTGACACATCCGGTTCTTGAAGCGTACCACATGAGTGAGATTCTGGATGTGAGTCGAACACGCGACTCGCATCGGACCGTCGGACATCTTGAAACAAGATCAAAGAAGGAGAAAAAGGACATGAAATCCATCTACAAGACCATCATATTCATCATCGGAATCGCAATGCTGAGCACAGTAATCGTCGCATGCGGCTACAGCGACGACGAGGACTCCGAAACCACGGCCGCACCCGCTCCGGCGCCCGCCCCTGCGCCGGCAGCCCCGTATCCGGCACCTGCTCCCGCACCCGCACCAGCCCCCGCGCCTGCTCCCGCTCCGGTTCCTGCTCCCGCCGCTGCACCAGTCCACCAAGCTCCTGCTCCGGCCCCCGCAGCCGCACCCGCGCCGGTTAGAGTAGCTCCAGAGGCTATGACTATGGAAGCTGCTGCGCCTCCACCTTCCGCACCCGCAGGCGCGCCCCCACGTCCTCCCAGGCAAGGGGGAGTGCCTCCAGCCCCGGTCCCTCAGCCACACCGCGACTATGGCGACAGGGGCTACGTTCCTCCCTCACCTCCGTCCTACGACGCCACCTTCTTCCAGAATTACGGCGTTAACCCCTTCATCGACGCACGCGCCGACCACCTGTCCACGTTCGCAATGGACGTCGACACGGCCTCTTACTCTGTCGCCCGGCGTTTCGTGCTAGACGGCAACAGGCCCGATCCTGACTCCGTGCGAGTCGAGGAGTTCGTCAACTACTTCGACCAGGACTACCCGCAGCCGCGCAGAGGCGCGTTCGGCATTCACGTCGACGGTGCCCGCTCGCCCTTCACGCGCGACACGTGGATCGCCCGCGTAGGTATCCAGGGACGCGATGTTCCCGACCACCACCGCAAGGACGCCACTCTCGTCTTTGTCATCGACACCTCTGGCTCCATGAATAGCGGAAACCGGCTCGGACTCGTCCAGCGCGCTCTGCGTCTCCTCGTTCGCGAGCTTCGGCCTACCGACCACATTGGCATCGTCACCTACGGAGACCGCGGACACGCAGTTCTCAATCCCACGGAAGCGCGGCACGACGACTACATCATCGACATCATCGACGGTCTCCACGCCGGTGGTTCCACCAATGCCGAAGAGGGCCTCAAGATCGGCTACCAGATGGCTGACCGCTGGCTCGACCCACGACGCATTACCAGGGTCATCCTCCTATCCGACGGCGTGGCGAACGTCGGACAGACCGGCCCCGACGCCATCCTCCGGCAGGTGCGCCGCTACGTCAATCAGGGCGTGAACCTCTCCACCGTAGGCGTCGGCATGGGCAACTACAACGATGTCCTCCTAGAACAACTCGCCAACGACGGCAACGGCAACTACATCTACATCGACAACCTCAGCGAGGCATGGAAATCCTTCGTCGACAACCTCACGTCCACCCTGCAGGTCATCGCCAAAGACGCCAAGGTCCAGGTCTCATTCAACCCCGAGGTCGTCCACAGCTACCGACTGATCGGCTACGAGAACCGCGACGTGGCCGACCGCGACTTCCGCAACGACTACGTCGACGCAGGCGAGGTCGGCGCCGGACACAGCGTGACGGCCCTCTACGAGCTTCGCCTGTTCGAGCGTACGGACGGCCCCATCGCAAAGGTAAACGTGCGCTACCAGGACCCCGACACGTACCGGATCCACGAGGAAAGCCGGAACTTCAACAGACGCGACATTCGCGGACGTTTCGAGGACGCTTCGCCCCGCTTCCAGCTGTCGGCCACCGTCGCACAGTACGCCGAAGTCCTTCGCGAGAGCTACTGGGCCCAGCACACCACCTTCGAGGACGTGCGCTACCACGCCGACCGCGTCGGCAACATGCTCCGTGAAGACCCCGACGTAACCGAGTTCGCCAAGCTCGTCAGCATGGCAACGGGCATCTCGTGGAGGTAGGTACACCTGCTTCGACGGTGCCAAACGGTTGGCGCGTTCGGCACCGTCGAACCTCCAACACACTCAGCAAAGGAGAAAAACAACGATGAAATCTACATTCACGACAGCCCTCGTCATTACTGGAATCGCGCTATTCGGCCTCCTGTTCGTCGCATGCGGCTCAGGTGCTTCCGAAGACCCCGCACCACCGGCCCCTGCTCGCCCCGCAGCCCCGGCTGCCCAATCCGCACCGGCACCCGATGCACCAGTAGCTGAAGCGCCGTCAATGATCCAGCAGCAACCCGCCCCTGCAGCACCGGCGAGGCAACCGGAAGCTCCGATGCCCGCACAGGCCACAGCCGCCGCAGAGGAAAGCAGACCCGCTGCTGCAGTAAGGAGCGGCGTGGACGCAATGTTGATGGAGGACGCCAGTTCCTCCAACGAGGCCGCCAAGACCGAAAGCATGTCCACTCAAGCCGCTCAGGCTGCCCACGCTCTCCCAGCTCCGGATCCTTCACTCCCTTCAGCTGAGGACATCACGAAGGCGGTCGCCGACGGTGTTGCCGCAGGAACAAAGGATGCACAATCGGGCGGACTGACTGCTGCCGAAATTCAGAGGATTACTCAGAGTTCCGTTGGGACCACACATAAAGTCTCAGACTCTAACGCGGTGGAAGCTCAGTCAGCTACGGCCGAGTCAACACAGTCGGCCACACAATCCATGGCAGGCGCCGCCCAAGCCGGAGCACCCCCTCCTCCTTCCGGCGGCGCTCTGCCTCCAGCCCATGGCACACCACCACCCAATCGGGACTACGGCGATACGGGATACGTTCCTCCATCGCCTCCTACCTACGACACCACCTTCTTCCAGAACTACGGGGTAAATCCCTTCATCGACGCGCGTGCCGACCACCTCTCGACGTTCGCGATGGACGTGGACACGGCTTCCTACTCCGTTGCTCGACGCTTCGTGCAGGACGGCAACAGGCCCGACCCCGACTCCGTGCGTGTCGAGGAGTTCGTCAACTACTTCGACCAGGAGTACCCACAGCCGCACAAGGGCGCTTTCGCTATCCACGTCGACGGCGCGCATTCACCATTCACGAACGACACATGGATCGCTCGCGTCGGCATCCAGGGACGTGACGTTCCCGACCACCGGCGCAAGGACGCGACTCTCGTCTTCGTCATCGACACATCCGGCTCGATGTCCAGGGAGAACCGGCTGGAACTCGTCAAGCGCGCGCTGCGCCTCCTCGTCCGCGAGCTGCGCCCCTCCGACCAGATCGGCATCGTCACCTACGGTAGCCGGGGACACGCCGTCCTCAACCCTACCCAAGCCAAGCACGACGACTACATCTTGGAAGTAATCGACAGACTCCACCCCGGAGGCTCCACCAACGCCGAGGAAGGTCTCCGCCTGGGCTACGAGATGGCCGACCGTTGGTTGGACCCTGAACGCATTACGCGGATCATCCTCCTCTCCGACGGCGTGGCTAACGTTGGACAGACGGGCCCGGACGCCATCCTGAATCAGGTTCGCAGGTACGTCAATGAAGGTGTGACCCTCTCCACCGTCGGCGTGGGCATAGGCAACTACAACGATGTCCTCATGGAGCAGCTCGCCAACGACGGGAACGGCAACTACATCTACATCGATAACCTCACCGAGGCGTGGAAGTCCTTCGCCGACAACCTCACCTCCACGCTTCAGGTCATCGCCAGGGATGCCAAGATTCAGGTCTCCTTCAACCCGGATGTCGTCCACAGTTACCGCCTTATCGGGTACGAGAACCGCGACGTCGCCGACCGCGACTTCCGCAACGACAACGTGGACGCCGGGGAGGTCGGGGCCGGGCACAGCGTTACGGCCCTCTACGAACTCCGCCTGCACGAGAGGGCCGACGGCCCCGTCGCCAAAGTCCACGTGCGATACCAAGACCCCGACTCGCATCGGATCTTCGAGGTCGACAGGAACTTCAACATCAGCGATCTCAACGAGCACTTTGAGAGTGCGTCGCCGCGCTTCCAACTCGCCACGACCGTGGCTCAGTATGCCGAGGTGCTCCGGCGGAGTTACTGGGCACAGCACACGACGCTTAACGACGTGCGCTACCACGCCGACCGTGTCGGCGGGATCCTCCGGGACGACCCCGAAGTGACCGAGTTCGCCCGCCTAGTCAACATGGCGGCCGGCATCGCCGACGGGTAGAAAACCGCCTATGTCCGTCATCGGAGTGTCGACAGGACGTTCCGGTGACGGACCGCTTCACAAGACACGAAACGCACCACCGAAGGAAATCAGTGAAAGGACAGGCAAATGAAATCGCATATTCTCGTGGTAATACTCATCCTGGGAACATTTCTATTAGTTGCCTGCGGCAGCGACGATGAAGAAAGTGATTCTGTCGCACCGGCGCCTGCTCCGGCCCCAGCACCAGCACCGGCAGCTGCACCTGCACCCGCTCCGGCCCCGGCCCCCGCTCCTGCGATGGCACCCGTATACACACAGGCTCAGGCTGCGGCGGCCGCCCCTGCTCAGGCCGCTGCAACGGAGCCTGCACAGACCGACACTTCCGCTATATCGGAAGTCGGAGCAACCGGCGACGGCGACTTGGCCAAGCTCGTCCAGCAACGGCGGATCGTCGTTCGTACGGTACACATGGCGCTCGTTGTCTCCAACATTCAGACGGCCATGGACAAAGTGGCTTCTCTCGCTGCCAACATGGGCGGTTGGACCGTTTCGTCGGAGCGAGCAAATGATTTCGGCGGAAAGATCGCCGTACGTGTGCCGGCTGAGCGACTCGACGAGGCCATCGGGCAAGTGAGGAGCGTCGCGGTTGCTGTCGAGTCTGAGATTACCACCAGCAAGGACGTGACCGCCGAATACTTCGACTCGCAATCGCGGCTGAGAAATCTCCGAGCGACCGAAACAGCCATGCTCAACCTCCTCGAACAGGCCCCGAACGCACGGGACGCCCTCGAAATCCGCAGGACGCTCTCCGAGGTCCAAGAGGAGATCGAAGTCCTGTTGGGCAGACTGAAGCTGCTCGAAGAGACTTCTGCGTTCTCTCTGGTGAATGTCAACATGAGGGTTGAACGAGTCGACCTACGGGTCGACGCCGGTGAAGACCGCACCGTTAGCACTGGGCAAACTGTCCGCTTCAAAGCGAAATTCCGCGCGCCTGGTGAAACCGCTGATTACAGAGTCGAGTGGAACTTCGGCGACCGCTCTGAATCAATAGTCGACACCTTCACTGCGCCAACTTCAGAACCGGGAACTCGCGTCACCGCCTCGGTGACCCACGTCTTCGACGACTACCGCGACTCACCGTACTTCGTCGACGTGAAAATAACCGGAACTTCGGAGTCCAGCCCCCTGTTCGGCCAGGATACCATCAAGATGACCGTCGTCGGCACCGAACAGATGCCGGTGAACGCCGGAGGTGATCAGACCGCCGCCGTAGGTCGCCCCGTCCGTCTCAAAGCCTTTTTCGAACCGCCTGAAGGCATCGATCAATTCACCTACACGTGGGACTTCGGAGACGGCTCAAATTCCGCCACGGGCAATCGTGTCATCCTCACCAAAGACTCTGACCGTATGGTAACGGCGGTCACGAGCCACTCCTACTCGAGTGCCGAGGAGTCTCCGTACATAGTACAGGTTCAGATGACAGGAAGAGGGGAAGCCGGCGTCGTTGAGGGATCGGACAAGATCATCGTGACCGTGACCGAGTTGCCCGTCATACTCGTTTCCGCCGGCGAGTCGGTAACGGCCGAAGGAGGAACCGATGCAGTGTTCCGCGGTACGTTGAACCGACCGGACGGTGTCGAGAACTTGAGGTACCGCTGGACCTTCGGCGACGGCACAGCGCCAATGGAGGGCAACATTGGGGCCGAGAACGTGGTCGAGGTATCTCACAGTTACGTCCACCTTCGGCAACAACCCTATACTGCCACCTTCACGGTCTTGGGTGACAGCGAGGCCGGACCTGTGGAAGCGTCTGGTTCGATAAACGTCTACGTTATCGAAGGAGAGGGATGGGTCGTGGGCGGATACAATCTGGAAGGCAACACGAAAGACGCGGTGAGGTTATTTTCCGTACTCGTCAAGGGCCTCATAACTGTGATCATCTGGATTGTCATTTTCAGCCCGTTCTGGGCTGGTGGTATCGCGGTACTGGTGGCACTCGGTCGCATGGCCGCTCGCCGTCGTCGGAGGGAAACTCAGGACGAGTCGGTAGAGGCGCAGGTCTCTACTACTGATCCTGCACAATAGGGCCTACCATACAGCGCGACTCAAACAGAGCAGTCTTCCCACCCGCATCAGGAAGCGTCGATGGGTCGCACACACTCCCCCACCGGAGTCTTCAAAGAATCGGGGTTCGGTGGGGGAACCCCCTCCATTCGATGTGTGTCACGAGTTGACAATGTATCAACCTCCGCCAGACCCTGCTTAACGAGCCGACGGCCGATTAGAAGAGATTGTTCCGTTTCGCCCCGGTTGTGACATTTGACATTATGCAGCTCTGCCACTACGGTGACGAAGGACAACTGGAAACCGATCCGGGATCGCATCAATGTCAGTCAATCTCTTCAAGTCCCCGCACGACAAACGAGGGGCTTCCACTGCCGCCCCGACCATCAGCGAATACGAAAACCGCTTTAGGATGGCACAGGACGGCACATCGGAAAATGACGATGGACATCACGAGAAGGTCAACAACCTCTACTATGACCTCGTTACCGATTTGTTTGAATACGGATGGGGCAAGTCCTTTCACTTTGCTCCGCGCGTCCCCGGAGAGAGCTTCAAGGCATCGCTAGCACGCCACGAGCGCTATATGGCTCACGTACTCGGGCTGAGACCTGGGATGGTCGTTGCCGACCTCGGCTGCGGCGTTGGTGGGCCGTTGATGGAGATTGCCCGTTCTTCGGGCGCCAAGATTGTCGGCGTGAACAGCAATGCCTATCAATTGGAACGCGCCCGGAAACTAACGGAAGAGGCGGAACTGGCTCATCTGGCCGAGTTCCTGCACTGCGACTTCCTGAACGTGGACGCTCCGGATGAGTCATTCGACGCGATCTACTCAATCGAGGCGACCTGCTGTGCCCCGGACAAGGTCAGCATCTATAGCGAAACGTTTCGATTGCTGAAGCCGGGTGCGGAATTTGCCGCTTACGAGTACTGCGTCACTGATCGCTTCGACGCCAAGAACCCCTTGCACCTCAAGCTCAAAGCCGACATTGAACTGGGAGGGGGCCTCCTCGTCATCGACAAGTATCATACCGTAGATGACGCGCTTCGAACCGTGGGATTTGAAGTGTTGGAGACCCGTGATCTTGCAGAACAGTCCGGCCCGTCAATCCCCTGGTATCAACCGCTGGTCGGTGAAGGTCTCTCCTTGGCCGGCTTTCGCAGTTCATCGATCGGACGCTTCATCACTCACAACTCGCTTCGAGTCCTCGAGACCATCAGAATCGTGCCGAAGGGATCAGTACGCGTTTCCGATACCTTGAACCTCTGCGCGGTGGCCATGGCGGAGGCGGGACGGCTCGGCATTTTTACGCCGATGTACTTTATACACGCCCGGAAACCAGCGTAGGGCCGCAGGGTATTTTGTTCGACGTTCCGATTGTCTGGTATACTGTTGGTCTGAAAACCAATACACACGACATTTGGAGAGGCATCTTTGGCCAAGCAATCGGTATTCGCGAAGAACGCAAAGCGCAAGAAGACGGTCCAGAAGTACGCTGAAAAGCGCAAGCGGCTCTTGGAAATCGCCAAGGACCCGAAGGCCTCATACGAGGACCAACTCGAGGCGCGCCAGGAGCTGGCCAAGCTTCCCGTCAACGCGAACCCAAACCGCGTCGTCAACCGTTGTGAGGTCACCGGCCGGCCCCGCGGCTACCTCCGACACTTCGGCCTCTCTCGCATAACCTTCCGCGAAATGGCCCTCAAGGGAATGCTCCCCGGCGTCCGCAAGGCAAGCTGGTAGTAATCTAACCTGCACCTGTCCGGTGTATGGGGGATTCTCGTCATACTCAGCCTCAATACTAAGGCAAGCTACAAATGCCATTGCCAGACGTTGAAGAACTAAAGCACGCTATTCTGTGCCTGCCCAAGGCTGACTACACTCACTTGAGGCAGTGGTTCTTCGATGACATGGACTGGCAGAGATGGGACAGTCAGATAGAGACAGACTCGGAAGAAGGAAAGCTCGATTTTCTGATTGATGAGGCGTTGGAGGGGAAGAGGGAAGGCACCTTGCTAGACCTGTAGATGAACCACCGAGCGTCCCAGCGCTTCTGGCGTCATTTCTACCAACTGCCTAAGCGCACACAAGCCGACGCCATGAGGAGCTTCGATCTGCTGAAGACGAGTCCGGGGCACCCGGGGTTGCGGTTCAAGAAGGTCGGAAAGCTATGGTCCGCCCGCGTAGGACGAGCCTACAGAGCGCTCGCCGTTGAAGATGACGAAGGCTTCATATGGGTATGGATTGGCCGCCACGACGAATACGAGCGGCTGATTGGCAGATAATTGGTCGCCGATGTTCAGGTGGGCGTTCGTCAATACGTGGAGACCGAAGCCTCTTCCGTCGCCCCTTGAGTGGATAACCTCCTCAGTAGGTGTTTCGCGACCTCACCCCTCCTGCAGCGGCAGCACAACGTGCGACGGATGCTCCGCGCTGTGGAAAATCGTCTGATGCGCGATCTCATACCGCCGCTCCAGTCCTAGCGGCCCTCCCGTATTCGGATTCACGTCGAAGCGCGGCCAGTTGCTGCTGCTGATATCCAGCCGGATACGGTGCCCCTTGCGAAACACGTTCGACGTCGGATACAGGTGGAAGACGAACTCGTAGGGTGTGCCCGGTTCAAGAAGCTCTGGATCAGTCCAGCTGTTTCGATAACGGGCGCGGATAATCGAGTCCGTGATATTCATCGCAAAGCCGTCTGGGTAATCGTCCGACGGCGGATGAACATCAATGAGCTTGGCCGTGAAGTCGGTATCTTTGGCCGACGAGGCCGCCCACAAGTGCATTACGATGTGGCCCGTCACCTCGGTGTCCTCTTCTAGCTCCGGCGTCTGGAACGTGAGAATGTCATGGCGCGTGTTCAGCGGCAGCTCGTTCACGCAGCCGATGAAGTCCTCCCTACCCCGCTGATCGAATGCTCCCGGCCTGATGATCGAGTCCGCCGCAGAGATGCCGCCACCCATCGTCGGCACCGGATCCATCGGGTCGAACGTGTAGCCGGTCGAACCGGCCTCACCTTCAGCCAGCTTCTCCGTGGACAGCGCCCCGTCCGCATGGAGGAAGAAAGGCGTCTCCTTTGTGCCCGGCAGCGGCCAGTCAGGCTCGCTTCTCCAATACCCGCCGTGGTCGAGTCGGCGGTCGTAATCATGCTTGTTCATCCGCTGGCTGCCCGTCCCCATCGTGAAGATGCGGACCGGAGACCACTCCGCGAACTCGGTGTGCAATCCCTTCACATAGTGGTCGAACCACGCCAGCCGCAAATCGTTCGTGTTGATATGCGAGTCGAGACCGAAGTCGACGTCGCCCGAGAAGGTCTGCTCATACATCCCGTGAATCCACGGCCCCATCAGGAGGACCTGCTGCGACTTCTTGATGGCTGAGAGCTTCATGTAGCTCATCGGCGTGTTGCGGGCATACGAGTCGTACCAGCCGCCCAGATACAGAGTCGGCACGTCCGAGTGCTCGTCGAAATACTCGTCCATCGCGTATCCACGCTGCTTCCAGTAGTCGTCGAACTCCCCATGAGTGAGGATGTCGATGGCCCACTGCTCGTACGACGGCAGTCTCCTCAGCACCGTCGCGCCCTTCTTGAGAGGAAACTGCCGTACGATGTCCGGCATGTCTTCGAGAAACGCCTTCATGATCTCCGCCTGCAGCCCGGGATCCGCCATGGCCTCCTTGCTGGTCATCGCCATACGATACACGTACACATGAAATCGTTGCTCAAGTGCGCCGTTCTGACGCATCGAGCCGTGGTAGTAGTTCGCCGCGCCGACCGCCACCGTCATGGTTGAAAGATGCGACGGCGCCATAGTTGCCAGCGCGCTCTGGTCGCTCCCTGAGTACGAGCCGCCCATCGTCCCGACCTTGCCGTTGCTCCACTCCTGCACTCCCAGCCACTGCACCGTGTCATATCCGTCCGGCGCCTCCTTGGCGAAGGCGTACCACTCGCCCTCCGACTCGAACCTGCCCCGAACGTCCTGGATGACCGTCACATATCCTCGCCGAGCGAAATACCGGGCGTTGGTGACCTGCCGAGGCGCGGCCTTGTCATAAGGCGTCCGTTCAACGATCACAGGAAACCGTCCCTCTGCCGGACTCCCATTCAGTGAAGGGAAATAGATATCCGACGCAAGCTGCACTCCGTCCCTCATCGGTGTCATGACATTCTTCCTGCACGTCACATCGTAGGCAATCGGCGATCCTTCGTAGGGGACACTCACTACACTGCACTCCTGAATTAAGTTGCCATACGCCCGTCTAAAGCGGACGAGGCCGGGCGGATTATAGGCCACGTATCGACTGTCCGACAAGACGAACGTATCATAGATGTCTACCTGAACCTACGGAGTTCGACAGACGCATGTCCCCCGTGAAGCTGGCAATCATCGGGCTTGGATTGATGGGCAGCCGTCATATCGAGATCGTAAATTCATTTGATGGCTGCGATCTCGTAGGCGTTTGCGACCTCGACTCAGATCTGGGGAGCCTTGCTGACCGGCACGGCGTACCGTTTTTCCAGAAGATCGGTGAGATGCTCGACAGCACAAGGCCTGACGGGGCCATCCTCGCCACTCAGAGCGCCGCGCATGTCGAGACGTTCGAGGCGTGTGCTCGCCGTGGGGTCCACGCGCTCATCGAAAAGCCCGTTGCCGACACAACCCAGGCAGCACTTCGCATAGCCGAACTCGCCGACCTCACCAACACCAGGGTGCTGGTCGGACACCACCGGCGGCATAACCCCTTAGTCAAGGCGGCCCATGACGTCGTTACGAGCGGACAAATCGGCAACCTGCTCGCCGTCTCCATGATGTGGACGCTCATGAAGCCTGACCGCTATTTCGACATAGCGTGGAGAACCGTGAGACCCGACGGCGGGCCGGTCCTCATCAACCTCGTCCACGAGCTCGACATCCTTCGCTATACCTGTGGGGAGATCGACCAGGTATTCGCTCAAGGTCGCTCGAAGGCGCGCGGCTTTGAGGTCGAGGACTCCGTCAGCATCTCGATAACATTCCGCAGCGGCGCCGTCGCCACCATCGTGGGCAGCGATGCCGTCACAGCGCCTTGGTCATACGAAGCGACAACCGGCGAGAATCCGCTGTACTTCAACGTCCCCGAAAACTGCTACTACTTCACGGGCACGGAGGGCGCGCTGGCCTTCCCGCAAATGGAGCTGTGGAGTTACCCCGACCGGGACCGACATGGCTGGCAGCACCCGATGGAGAAGTCCGTCCTACCCGTCTCGCGGGCAGACTCCCTGACGGTTCAACTGGCTCATTTCTGCGACGTGGTGCGCGGGGCGCGGCCGCCGCTTGTCGATGCCCTCGACGGCGCGCGCTCCCTGGCTGCTGCTCTCGCAGTTCTTGAGTCGATATCCACGAACAAGCCCATCACACCATCCATCGACCCGGCGTGACACTGCTCTCTTTCTGTCGTCAGTCACCCTTGACGTTGACGATCTGCCGGAAGGTATGCACGATCTCGACCAGGTCCTTCGACTGCTCCATCACCGTGTCGATGTCCTTGTAAGCGCCCGGAAGCTCGTCGATGAACTCCTTGGAACGACGCACCTCGATGCCCTGCATATCCCGGTCGAAATCGTCCATAGTGAATCGCTTCCTGGCCTGCGACCGCGAGAATCGCCGGCCGGCCCCGTGAGGTGCCGTCTCGAACGCCGCCTCGCTGCCCAGACCCCGCACGACGTAGCTCGCCGTGCCCATCGAGCCGGGTATGAGGCCCATCTGCCCCTCCTTGGCCTGGATGGCGCCCTTCCTCGACACCCACACGTCCTTCCCGTAGTGCCGCTCCTTCTGCGTGAAGTTGTGGTGGCACTGGATTCGTTCCAGTTCAAGCTCCCCCTCGTGACCGCCCTCGCCGTACAACGTGTAGCTCAGTTCGGTCATCACCCGGTCCATCATCTCCTCTCGATTCAAGAGCGCGAAGTCCTGTGCCCAGCGGAGGTCACGGATGTAGTCGTCGAACTCCTCAGTGCCCTCGGTCAGGTATGCAAGGTCGCGGTCAGGCAGCCTTACCGACTGTCGCTTCATAAGCCGCTGAGCAGTCCTGATATGCTGCATGGCGATCTTGTTGCCGATGCCACGCGAGCCGGAGTGCAGAAACGCCCACACCGTTGCCGACTCGTCCACCGTGATCTCGATGAAGTGGTTGCCGGAGCCGAGCGAACCGAGTTGGAGCCTCCAGTCCGCCCTGCCTGAAAGCTTCCTGTACGGACTCAACCTGTCGCCGGCCTTCTCTTCCAGCGTGGTCACCCGTACCTTCGCCGTCGACGACACGCTGCGGTTGTACTTGCCCGCGCTGAGCGGAATACGCCGCTCAATGCCCTCCCGAATGCCGCTGAGGTCCGCGGGAAGGTCACTACGAGACAGCGGCGTCCGCACGGCCACCATGCCGCACCCGATGTCCACGCCCACAGCCGCCGGAATGATTGCCCCGTCCGTCGGGATGCACGACCCAACCGTGGCCCCCATCCCGACATGGCAGTCGGGCATGACAGCCACGTGCTTGAAGATAAACGGCATCGACGCCAGCTTCACGATCTGCTGCATTGCAATAGACTCGATCTGCTCCGGCGGCACCCAAGATATGGCAGTCTCGTTGATCTGATACATGGTTCTTTCCCTCCACGAAGATTCTCTAATTGCTATTTGGCCAACAAACAAAAAGACCCTGGACTTTCACCAGGGTCTCTCCTCAATAACAATATGTCTGAGCAGTCAGTCCCTGACGGGGTGTACACGTCCTCCAAAGACACGCGCAACCGCGGGCCCTGTGTGAGTATCTAGTTGGCTGAATTGGGAGGTCATTGCCTGTTTGTTTTCACTTGCGATGCGCGTCTTCAGTCCTTTTCTGTCGACACACCCACCCAGTGGCAATCTACACCAGCCTTACAGGGGGATCAATGATTTCTTCGATCACCATCCGGCCCTAGTCTCACTCCACCTCCCACACCGCCTCCACCCCCAGAAACCGCCCAATGTCCTCCACTTCCCGATCAATCCTCTCTCGCACTTCGCCCGATAGCGATTCGAACGGACTCACCGTAATCGTCAGCTTCCGACCCGAACGCTTGCGTGCCCACGTTGCGACTGCCCTTCCATCGACCAGAATAATCGGACGGATGATGCCGCCCCCGGGATGCACCCGCTTGAGCAACTCAGGCCCCACCCCCAAGTCGCGAGTCCGATAGCCAAGCAAGTAGGGATCGAACGCGCCCAACATCTTCACCGTCGGACTCTCGCCCGACATCGCCTCATCGAGCAGTCCGGCATGGGTCTGCGGCATCCACATCGGAATGCCTTCCACGTCTACTTTCAGCAGTTCGTCCTCAATCGACTCGAACGCTCTCTGGACATCCTTGACCGGCAGGCCGGACCACGTACCGAAGTCTTCCGGCGTGGTCGGAGCGTAGGCCGAGACGTACCGTCGAGCAAGCTCCGCTCCCGGATTTGTCACCTCGGGGGCATCACCAAGCCAAGAGTCGAGCAAGACATGGGTCGCCTGTCCACCGACCTTCGGGCCGAAGCAAATGAGACCTTCCAGTGATGCTCGGCATAGCAGGTGCGGCACGCCTTGGCCCTCTGAGGGCAGTCCATGTTCTGCCCATTGCTCGGCGATCTGCCGTCGCGTAAGCGCTCCGTATTCACCAAGCACCTCCCGCATCACTTCCACAGCTCGGTCGTAGACCTGCGGAGTGAGTCCGAGTTCCTGATGTCGCCGCCGAAACTTGCGGACCATCGTCGGCCCGATGAGTCGAAGAATCCAGCGAACGTCCTCCGACGGCAGCAGGTGCAGCGTCCCGCGCATCGCCCACGTCCGAACAACGGAGCGCTCCTCCGCTCTCGCCTCTTCGACATCACCCGCGGTCGCACCCTCCGTCCTCACTCGCACGGCCAGCAACTCGGCAACCGAGTCCTGAGCCTGCACTGCCGCGATGTCTCGAACAATATCCGCTACGCCGGTTGATGACCGCGCATCCAAACGCTGCGAGTACAGACGAAGGCGTCGCGCCTCTATGATGCTGAGTGAAATATCCAAGACGCTTCAGAAGTGGCGGCTGTAGTGTTAGATTCGGCGCTGACAGTGTGGACGCTCTATGTCGGCAGCGTCAAATTCTTTCTTGGCCGAATCCCAAAAACTGCCTGTTGCATGAGTAGAACGTTTATGCTATCATGCTCCCGTCAAGGCTCAACGAGCCATCACAAAACCTCATCGAACGGATACACAAACAGGAGGCCATTCCATGACAACCGGGCGTGACACTATGATCGAATCGGCGATGAATGATATCGAAAAGCGGTTCGGACGCGGGACGATAATGCGTCTCGGCGACAGTGACACCTATACTCCCGCGAGGCCGATACCGACGGGTTCACTGGCCCTCGACCTTGCATTGGGTATAGGAGGCGTGCCAAGAGGCCGCGTCACGGAGATTTTCGGCGCCGAGTCGACGGGCAAGACGACGCTCGCGTACCACATCATGGCCGAGGCCCAGAAGAGTGGTGGCACCGCCGCATACATCGACGCCGAACACGCCCTC
Organism: Dehalococcoidia bacterium; assembly: GCA_009841605.1. GTDB lineage: Bacteria > Chloroflexota > Dehalococcoidia > Lucifugimonadales > VXLM01 > VXLM01. The sequence continues at coordinate 28,011 of VXLM01000001.1, read as the reverse complement.
GACCCCGAGTTCGCTCGGACCTGTGGCGTAGATACCGATAATCTGCTCGTTTCTCAGCCCGACTATGCCGAACAGGCCCTCGAGATCTGCGAATACCTCGTACGCAGCGGCGCAGTCGCCGTTGTCGTCATAGACAGCGTCGCGGCGCTCGTTCCTAAAACCGAGCTCGACGGCGAAATGGGAGACCAGCACGTCGGCCTCCAGGCGCGCATCATGTCGCAGGGCCTCCGAAAGCTCACTGCCGCAATCAGCCGTCATGACACGGCGGTCATCTTCATCAACCAACTGAGGGAAAAAGTGGGAGTCCTTTGGGGCAACCCGGAGACCACGCCCGGCGGTCGAGCGCTCAAGTTCTACAGTTCGGTCAGGATCGATCTCCGAAGAGGTGAATCGGTCAAGAATGCCAGCGAGATCATTGGCGCGCACGTGAAGGCCCGAGTCGTCAAGAACAAGGTTGCGCCTCCCTTCCGCACTGCCGAGTACGACATCATGTTCGGCGAAGGCATCAGCCAGGAGGCTGACCTCCTTGCGATAGGTGTGGAAGAGGAATATGTGCAGAAGAGCGGCTCGTATTACTTCTTCGAGGACACCAAGCTGGGACAGGGCCGCGAGAATGCTAAGCAGTACCTCAAGGAAAACGAGGGCATCGCGGCAAAGATAGAGGGACTGATACGCGGCAAGCCGGAGGTGGAGCATGCGCCCGAAGCCGCTCCGGGCAGCGAGAACGGCGTGGCTGCAGGCGCCGCCTCATAACGACGAATAGTCCGCGAAATCGAAACGAGACTCGAGCCGTTCATCCACGTCAGGCAGATTGACCGCGTGAACGGCGTGAGTCTCTGAGTAACCGGCGCCAACCACGCCGACTTCTGCTCCGTGCGTTTCAGGCAGAGCGCCTAACGGCTGAACCTATGGCAGGTCGATGGTGGACTCGACCGTTTCCTGCAGTTCCTTGGCCACCTGTTCGGCGTCGCGGTCGCCGTCAATGATATGGAACCCCTTGGTGGGGGCCATTGCAAGAAACTGCTCGCGTACCAAATTCTGGTAGCTGATGAAGCTCGCGTACATGTCGCCGTCGCGGTGGATGTCCATACCCGATTCCCAGTAGTCGAGATAGTGGAGGTTCCCCAACACTCGTTCCGCGAGAACCTCCGGTTTGACATCCAAATAAAGAACTACATCCGGCACGATGGCGAACCCGAAGACTCCCTCTATCCACCTCACGTCCACGCCGCGCACGACGTCCCGCGCAATGGGTGTGTACACATACCGGTCAGCCAATACGATGAAGTCGGCCGCAAGGGCGGGCACGATGACGTTCTCGATCTGGTCTGCGAGGTCGGTGGCGTAGTAAAGCGAAAACGTTAGCGGCCCCAGGGAATAGCCCTGCATGACGTCCTGCAGCTTCTTGCCCACAAGCCTTGACCGTTTGAGGCCGGTCTGCGCCGAGGCGTATCCTCTCCGCTCCAGCCAGTCGCGCAGAAGTCGAATCTGTGTCGAACGTCCGGCGCTGTCGGGCCCCTCAATGACGATCAGCCTTCCTCTCAGGGTTGCAAGGTTGATTTCAGGGATTCCCGCCCCGAAATATGCTCGTTGTGTGACTCCGGCAGTGGCCGTCATTGGGATCCCTCCGTGGGCGCCCTTGGGCGGAGGTACTGAGACAAGTCCAGCCGATTCCGGATGAGCTCCCGAAACTCCTGCTGCTGCTCGCCTGCGGGCTTGGTAGCGTCGACTACGTGAAAGGGAAACTCGTGCGACATTCGCTCATAGGCCTCATGGATCTTTGTCTGGAATAGGCGATAGCTCTCCGTGAAGTCGGAGGAAAAACCGATATCCATACCCGCCTCGTAGTAACTCAAGTTGCGACTCCGCCCCACTGCCCTTGAAAGCGAAACGTCAACTGGCACCCTGAACCACAGCGTCAAATCCGGCTGTCGCGCGAAGCGGTACATATGCCGAATCCAGACCGGGTCGCATCCACGCACCGTGTCCCTCGCATACGCCGTGTAGACATAGCGGTCGGAGAGGACGATGTAGCCGGCGTGGAGAAGGGGAACGATCTGGCGCTCGTACCGGTCGGCGAAGTCTGTCCCGTGAATCAAGGCGAATGTGGTCGGGCTGAGCATCTGCCGTTTCTTGGCGGCCTTCGTGGCGCTCTCGACGAGGGGAGACGAGTTCCACTCCGTAAAGAAGACCTTGTAGCCCTCAAGCTCCAGCCAACGCTTGACGAGGCCAATCTGCGTGGACTTACCCGATCCGTCCAAGCCCTCTACCGTGATGAGCTTGCCCGGCATCGCATTCTTGCCGTCTTCGATCGACATCGCACCTCACCCCCTTCCCGAAGTGCCCAAACCCCATTATCAAAAGACATTCGGCCAGTCGTCAAGGTACGGAGGGGTTCACAGCCCACGTTTTCAGTCACACTCGACCGGAACGGCAACACGAGAATCACACCACGGCTCCCGCATAATGCGAATTACGCAACGTGGAAAAATCGTGCGTCAATACTCCCAAAGACTCAGCTTGGACTCCCGACGTGATGTCACCGCCTCGATTGTCCGTGTACGCGACATCTGGTACGGTGAAACGGCGTCCGCGCGACATCCAGGAGAACCGTCCCCTCTTGATTCGAATCGAGCATTCCATCGTCATCGACCGGCCACTCGACGACGTGTTCGCCTACCTCGCCGCTCCTTGGAATATGGCGGAATGGCAGGAGGCCGTGCTTGATGCGTCGGCAATCGGAGACGGCCCCATAGGAGCCGACACCAGAGTACGTGTCCGACGGCGGTTCATGGGTCAGATCGTCACACTCGTGCTGGAAACGACAGAGTTCAAGCCAAACGAACGGTTCTCATTCGCATCGGAATCAGGGCCCGTAGCGCTGAGAGGTACGGTCGCCGTCGAACCTCACGAACGGGGAACCTCCGCAGTCTTCACGGTATCGGGTGAGGCCGAAGGACTCTTCTCCCTGATGGGACCTTTCATTGAGCAGATCGTCCGTAAGGAGACCGTCGATAACGCCTCGCGTCTCAAGGAGATACTCGAAGGAAGGGGATGACATCCAAACGCCCATGACCGACACATCCGAGCAGCTATCTCTCAACGACGTTACGGACTACGGCCTCTGCTTCGCCTGTGGGCCTCGCAACCCCTATGGCCTCAAGCTTCACATGGAGCGCGAGGATAACCGCGTCGTGGCGAAATTTACCGCCATGGAAGAGTATCAAGGGTTTCCCGGCTACCTGCACGGAGGCATCATCACCTCTCTACTCGACGAGGTCATGAGCCGGGTCTCGATCATTACCCACAATCGCTGGTCGATGACTGCCGGGATCGACGTCCACTTCCGCAAGCCGGTCTTCGTCGGACAGGAAGTAACCGCCGTTGCCGAGCACGTCGAGACGAATCGCCGCATGGTCACGGCTAAGGCGGAGCTGGTTCTACCGGACGGGACCGTGGCGGCGAGGGCTACGGGCAGGTTCTTCTACGTCCCCGAGGAGAGACTCGCAGAGATGACGTCCGGCTTCCCCGGCCTCTCCCGCGACTGGATGCGGTAGCCTGCGGCCTGAGAGAATGCCTAGCTGAAGAACAGCCGCTCCGCCGTGCCTCGCAGAATCTGGTCGCGGTCGGACTCGGAGAGGCCGAGCTTGTCGCGGACGACGGAGATCGAGTCCTCCATCGTTTCCTTGACGACCTGGTAGGGGGAGTCGCTCCCCCACATGCACCGCTCCGGCCCGAAGGCATCGATGACCTGCTTTATCATGGGGATGAGGTCGTCGTGCGGCGGCCCGTCGCCGAGGGCGTGGAGGCGGGAAATCTTGACGTTGGTATTCGGCAGCGTCGCGATGTCGGTCAGCTGCGCGATGTGCGCGTCGTTGATGGGCTCCATCTCCCCGACTCGCGTCATGTGGTCGACGACGACCGTCGTGTCGGGGTGCTTGGCGGCCATTTCCTTGATGGCGGGAGCTCCGGCGGGATGGGTGATCGGACACATGGCCTGCCCGGTCCTCGCGGCCGCCTCGAAGAGCCTGTCCCACTGCGGCCCGTCGTAGTCCACACCGATGCGGAATCCGCGAACACCCTGGGCCTTGAGGGCCTCCATGTCCTCCTGAACGTTCTCCTTGGTCTCGTCGACGATGCCGATGACGCTGAACACGTCGGGAAAGCGCTTGATGGCGTCGGTGGCGTAGCTGTTGTCGAACTGGTGGTAGCCAGTCTGGACTATGACGACCTTCTCGATCCCGGAAGGTCGGGCGTGTCGAAGGTACATCTCCGGCGTGAAGTCCGGCGGATCGAGGTCCGCGGCCGTCTGCCCTCCCGCGAGAGGGTAGCTGTCCGTGTCGGAAGTCCAGAGATGAATGTGGGCGTCAATCCAGGCCATTGTTACTCCTTTGGTGTTTGTAAAGGGGGCGCGTGATTTTGCCCCCTCTCAGTATCCCTCCCTCATCGGAGGAAAGGTGTCTGCTAAGCGGTCTATGCTCTCTTGTAGATTTGGAAACGGTGGCGGTTGCTCTCCACCACGTACACGCGGTCCTGGCCGTCCACCGTCACGGCTACGGGGCCCCAGAAGTACGGCTCGGACTGTGCCGACACCTGGTAGGGGTCGTCGGCCAGATGCGGGGGAAGCTCCGGGGTCAGGTTCGAGATTGCTCGGACCTCTACCTCATCCGGGTTCGACTTGAAGAAGTCCTCCGCCCACTGGGACAGGGTTGCGCGTCCCCGCTCGGTAGCATGGAGAGCGCCGTTCGGCGTGAGCACCTGGAGCCTCTCGTTGCCCCAGTCGGTCACATATATGTAGCCATCAGAATCGACTGCGACACCTGAAGGTCGGTTGAACAGCGTGTTCTCCAGCCCGCCCGGAGTGTTTTGCAGTCCACCAAAAGTCTGCAGATGCCTCCCGTCGGGCGAGAAGCGCTTGACGGCATTGTGACGCCAGTCGGCGACGAGGACGTTGTCGTCGGCGTCGATGCAGAGTCCCCACGGCATATACAGGCTGTGCCAGGGCGTCACGTCCTCCTCACGTCCGAACCTGTTGATGAAGCGTCCGTCGGAGGTGAACTTGCTGATGGCGTGACTGTGCTGGTCGGCGATGTAGACGTTATCGTTCGAGTCGATGGCGATTCCGGCGGGACCGTTGAGCTTTCCGGGTTCGGAGCCGTGCTCGCCCCACTGGTCCAGGAATTTGCCCTCGGAGCTATAGATCACGACGCGGTGGTTGTACTCGTCGGTGATGTACAGCCGCTCCTGGCTGTCAAAGGCTATAGCGACTGGGAGGACGAGCTGTCCTGGCCCGCTTCCATAGCCCTCGCTGAACTCGAAGAGGAAATTCTCGCCGATGTCCTGGACGCCGACTCTTACAGCCGTAGCCCTTGCGGGATCGCAGCGGCTGAGGACGTAGATGCGTCCGTCCCCACTAACGGCGATGCTGTACGGATTGGCAAAACCGCGACCGTTGTCGCCGTTGTTGGTGATGCCGATGGTCTTGATGTATTCGAGCGTGGTCGTTTCGGTTGCGGTCGTCATCGGTGTTTGTGAACTCCGTTGTCTGCGAGAGTGGCGCGTCCCGTCACGCCATCTGGTATTCGCGGGTGGCGGCGATGAGGCCGAGCAGCTCGCCGACGCGCTCCTCCGAGCCGTCGGCGGCGAGGGTCAAGTCGCCCTGCCCACCAACATGGTCAACAAGGGCGGTGCGTGTGGCGTCGGACACGGCAATGGCGCCCATTTGATCGAGGCAGTTATCAACAACCTCGTCCGGCGTGAGCGTTCCACCGTTCGCGTCGGCCAGCTTCCCGAGGATGGCTTGCACGCCGGGTTTGGTGGTATCGGCCAACTCGTTCGCCACGAAGTTGACTCTCTCGACGAGCGCTCCGCTATCGATCCACTCCTCGGCCTCGTGCCACCCCTCGACCGTGGGAGGATTGAGGAGGCCCTGTCCCATGAAGAAGGCCTGTTCCGCGACTTTGTCGATGCCGAGGGTCGGCTGGCGGTAGCTGCCCGCCGTCTTGATCGCGCCCACGACGTACTCGACCGGCCCCTTGACTCGCGCGTATCGGGCCTCATCCGACTTGAAATAGTCGGAGTTGAACAGGGTGCGCAGGACGGACTTGATCTCGTAGTCCGAGGCGAAGTAGGAGTCGATCATCTCCTCGATGGCAGCCTTGCCGTCATCGTCCACATGGTCGGCGGCGAAGAACTGGAAGAGACGGGTGCAGATGAACTCAGCCGTTGCCCGCTGTCTGCAGATGATGGCAACGATGTCCTCGCCGTTGAAGTTGCCGGTCTCGCCGAGGAAGGTCTTTTCTCCCTCGTCGTGGTCGTCGGCGCGGTACTGGAAGTGCCACGCGATCCGGCTGTACGGCCAGATGGAGTCCTTCATCGCGCGCATCGCCATGTACTCGACGTTGCCGAGCGTCCATCCTGTGAAGGCGCGGGAGGCCTCCTTGATGTCGTCTTCGGTATAGTTGCCGATGCCCATGGAGAAGAGCTCAAGCAACTCCCTGCCGTAGTTCTCGTTTATGTGGCCGTTGTGGTTCTCGTTGTTGTCGAGCCACAGCAGCATGGCCGGGTCCCTTGACAGCTCCACAAGGAGAGTGTCGAACCGGTCCAGACCGTGCTGACGGAACATGTCGATCTGGTTCAGGAGGCACCGGGCCTGGTTGAGCTTGGTGTATCCAGTGGCAAAGAGGCTGTGGAAGAAGAGCGCCACTCGCTCCTCCAGAGGGTTCTTCGACGTAATCATGCGATAGAGCCAGTTGCCCGCCGCCGAGTTCATCTGGCGGAGCTCGGAGTGGTCGACGTGGTACCGCCGAATGGCGTCCTGCGAGAGATCGCCAGGGTCGCCGGGGTTCAGCAGCTCCTCGACGGTCTCCTCGTACCCGGTCGCGGCCCTCTGTTCGAGCTCGTCAAGCGAAGCGCCGAACGCTGCGCGGCGCATCAGGTGCGCCATGAGATCGATGTCCTGCCTTGTTGTCGTTGTCATTGCTTCCTCCAAATTCGGCGTCCTCCCCTGCCCTCATTGCGGCGAGGGGACGCGACTGCCCTTGTCATGCTGACTTGGCGTACACCTGTATTCGATGTCTGTTCCGTTCCAATACGAAGAGGCGGCCCTCCGGGTCGAGACGCACGCTTATGGGACTCCAGAATATCGTCTCGATCTGCGAGGCGACCTCGTGCGGGTCGTCGGTTGTGAGCAGATGGTACTGTTCGAGGTCGGACTCCGATCGCGCGCGATTTTCGTCGAGGTTGGCGTCAAGGAACTCCTGTGCCCACGGCGACGTGGTCGCCTGGCCCCTAAGGAGCTGCACGAAGCCGCCGTCTGGGTCGAAAACCTGGACACGCTCGTTCCCCCAGTCGGCGATGTACATGTACCCGGCTTCGTCGACCTCGACCGATGCGGGTCGATGAAGCTGGCCCTCGCCGTCGCCCGACTCCCCATACGAAGCCACGAACTCACCATCGGGGGTGAATCGCTGGATGCGGTCGTTCCGCCAGTCAGCGACGTAGATGTGGCCGTCCTGCGCTGCGCGGAGTCCCCAGGGGAGGTTGAACTCGCCTTCGCCGCTGCCCTCCGATCCGAAGGATCTCAGAAAGATTCCGTCTCGTGTGAACTTCTGGATGCGGTTGTTCCGGTGGTCTGCGATGATCAGGTTGTCGTCGGCGTCGCACTCGATGCCGGAGGGGCCGTCGATCATCCCCTCCCCGGAACCGTGCGTGCCCCACTTCCTGACGAACTTCACGTCGCTATCGAAGACGGAGACACGCTGCAGGTACTCGTCTGTCGTGTAGACGTTGCCTTCGGAGTCGAGGGTGATGTCAGTCGGCCAGGTGAACTGACCGTCTCCGCTGCCGTACGACCCGAAGTCGCCGTAGTAGCCGGAATCGTAGTCCATGGTGGTTATTCTTGCGCCGCGCGTGTCGCCGTCGTGGGAGCGGCCCTGCACGAAAAGCCGACCGTCAGAGCGGAAGGCCATCGCGACGGCGTAGTAGAAGCCGCGTGCGTCCATAGCCGCGACTCCAAGCGTGCGGTCGTATGTCAGGAAATCGGATTTAGTCGCTGTTGTCATCTGTACGGTGGATGCGGCCGAATCGCCGGCCGTTTAGCCTTTCTGGAATTCCGGCGTCGCGCCGATGAGCTGGACCATCTCCGCGATGCGTCGCCGGCCGGTGCCGTCGCCGTTGACCCGGACGTCGCCGTCTCTGGCCGCGTGCTCGATCAGGGACTTTCGCGAGGTGTCGGTGATGCGGATGGCGCCCATCTTGTCGAGGCAGGCGTCCACGAGTTCGTGTGGTTGAACCGTCCCGCCCAAAGCAACTATGTCGGCGTCGACGGTGTCGGCGATCCCGAGGGCAGAGTCTTTCGAGAAATGTTCGGAGGCGAAGTTGATGCGCTCGACGAGGTTGCCCGTGTCGATCCACTCGTCCCCCCAGTGCCAGCCCTCCACGCTGGGCGGGTTGACCAGTGTCTGGCCCATGAGGCCCATCGCGTTGGCGTCCTCTTGGATCGCGGGTGAGTAGGTTCGGTGCTCTCCCGTCAGCCGGAGCACTCCGGCCACGAGCTCGGCGGGACTCTTGACCTTCTCGTACCACACCGACTCCGACTTGAAGAAGTCCGACCGGAACATGGTGTCGAGCATGGGCTCGATGGTGCATCCGCCCTTGAAGTAGGCCTCAGTCATGATGTCGAGGGCCTCAGAATCGCGTGGCGGCGTGTAGGGCCACGAAGGCACGGGCGGCTCGTCGGCGACGAAGAAGCTGTACATGTGGCGAGCGATGAAACGCGCCGTCGCCTGTTGGTCGCAGATGATATCGACGATGTCCTCGCCGTTGAAGTTCCCGGTGTGACCGAGGAAGGATATCTCGCCCTCGTCGTGGTCGTAGTCGCGGAACTCGAAATGAAGATTGAGCCTTCCGTACGGCCAGAGGGAGTCGTTGTCGGCTTTGAGCTTCATGTACTCGGTGTTGCCGACCGTCCAACCGGTGAAGGCGCGGGATGCCTCCTTCACGTCGTCCTCGGTGTAGTTGCCGACACCCATGGAGAAGAGTTCCAGAAGCTCGCGTCCGTAGTTCTCATTAATCGCGCCGTTGTGGTTGTCGTTGTTGTCCAGCCAGATAATCATCGAGGGGTCTCTCGAAAGCTCAACCAGAAGCGTCCGCAGGTCACCGAAACCATGCCTGCGAAACATCTCGATCTGGTCCATGAGGACCTTGCCCTGCGCGAGCTTGGAGTAGCCCGTGGCAAAGACGCCGTGCCAGAAGAGGGCAACCTTCTCAACCAGCGGCGTTTGGCTGTTTATCATGCGGTGCAGCCAGTAGGCTCCGAAGCCGGCCATGCCGAGCCCGCCGGAGTGGTCGGGATGGTAGCGGCGGAGCAGGTCGATCTGTATGCCGTCGGAGCGGCCGGTGTCCATGAGCATGTCGACGGTGGCGTCGTAGCCCTGCGCGGCGTACCGTTCGATCTCGTCGCGGGTCGCGCCGAATCCCGCGCGCCGCATGAGATGTGCCATGAGTTCGATATCGTGATTTGTCATCGCTGTCCCCATGTGTAGCTGATTACTCTGAATCCATTGCCTCGGTCAGTGAATCGAGAAAGACGAACGGCTGGAGAATCGCCGGTTTCCATCCGGTTGCCTCCTGGATGAAGCCTCCCTTGTCACTCTTTCGCTCGTTCCACTCCTTGTCCAACACCGGCAGTTTCAGCCAGTTGAGTTTTTTCCTCGTCTCCGTATCGACAGGCCAAGTGAAGAAGGTCAGGAAGTCCTCTCGTGCATGGCCGGTGTAGTGCTCATACTGGAACGGCATCGACTCGAACACTCTCGAATCTTCGCTCTCTACGTACCAGTAGATTGGAACGAGTCCCCCTTCATACCTCCTTGAACGGATACGCCCGACCCAAAGTCTCATGAGATCGGACGCGCTCATCGTTTCCGCGCTGAAGTCTTCACTTATGGGGTCGAGGACGAGTTCCCAGTTGGCCCGCAGATCGGTCTTCCATAGCTCACCACTGCGTCGGCCTTCGAACTCCCAGACCCTGTCGTTCGACCCTTCCGGCACCTCCGTTCACCTTGTCGTACGGCGTGACCTAGTGCGCGCCGTTCCCGTTCGTACCGTTGCCGTTTCGGAAGAAGTCGAACTTCTCGAACGTGCCGTTCACGATCGGCACCGCGTCGAGTCCGAACCAGTCCTCCAGTATCGACGTGTAGGTAATGCGGAAGTCGTTGTTGAAATGCAGGTCGCCCTCGAGGTGGTCCCGCTCCTTCAGGGACGGGTACGAACTGTAGATGCCACCCTTGACGTTGTTGCCAATGAGAAAGGCCACGCCGCCGGAGCCGTGATCGGTGCCGGAGCCGTTGTCCTTGATGCGCCTGCCGAACTCCGAGAAGAGGAGGAGCGTCGTATCGTCCCCGGCGTTGTGCTCGTCCATGTCGTCCATGAAGTCGCCGACGGCCGCCGAAAGCTCCGACCAGAGCTGGTAGTGCGTGGCGAGCTCGCCCGCGTGGGTATCGTAGCTGCCCTGCTGGGTGTAGTAGATGCGAGTGCCGAGATCGGCGAACATCACCTGCGCCGCGTCCCTCATGTTCTGCCCTATCGACGACGACGCGTACTCGACGTTGGACTGGTACTTGTCCACGGCGGTGCGGAGGATGTCCGCGCCCTTCAGCGCGTCCGTGCCGGTCTGGCCGAGGAACTCCATGACCGCGTCGCCGCCGTTCGCGGAGCCGTACATCTTGGCGAAGGTGTCGAGGACGGTCTTGCGACGGCCCTCGTCGCCCACGTCCGTGAAGAGGCCGTAGGTCTCGAGGTTGCCGACCGATGCCACGGGGACGCCGCGCTTGCCGAGCGCCCTCGGAAGGCCGCGCCCGAAGTTGACCGCGGTCAGGACGTTCTCGCCGTCCGGGTCGAGCTCCTGCGTTGTCCGACCGAGCCAGCCCTCGTTGCCGATGTCCTCCGGCAATGCCGTGTGCCAGATGTCCATCGAGCGGAAGTGCGAGCGGTTCGGGTTCGGATACCCGATGCCGTGGATGATGGCCACCTTGCCCTCGTCCCACAGCCGCTTGATCGCCTCCATCCCCGGACGGAATCCGGTCCGGTCGTCGATGGGCAGGACGTCCTCGGGCTTGATGTGGATCGCCCCGCGAAAGTCGTAATAAAGCCCATCACCGTAAGGCACGATGGTGTTCAGATAGTCGTTTCCGCCGCTCAACTGGACGACCACCAGCTTGTTGTTGTCGGTTGCCGTTGTCATGTCAAATCTCCCTTCCGGCTCATAGGCGTTATCGCCCGCCGTCACAGCTTGTATGACGTTTGCGCTAAATCTACAACAATCGTGCTTTTCTATCAAGGTCTTAATGGGGAATTTGAACAGGCTTCGACAAGGAAAACTTGAAGCAGGGAAAGCAAGTCCCGCTTTACTTTGCCGGCGTGCTGGTTTAGCCTCTTGCGAACAGTTGGACACCTCCAAGGAGAAGACGAGTGCAGAACCGCATCAAGAAGAAGCTTCAGGACGGCAAGGCAATCATCGGGACGATCCCGACCATCGACCATCGCACGACGCTCAGGGCGTTGGCGGCGTCGGACTTCGATTTCTTCCTCATCGACACCCAGCACAGCCAGATCGACATTACCACGCTGTACAGGATGCTCACCGACGTCGGCAGGTCGAAGGAGGTCATCGTCCGCGTGCCGTTCAACGAAACGTATCTCGTCAATGCCGCCCTCGACGCCGGGGCGGACGGCGTCATCGTGCCCCTGACGAACACGCCGGAGGCCGTGGAGAAGGCCATTCAAGCCGCCAAGTTCCCGCCGAGGGGCGTCCGAAGCTGGGGGCCGAAGGGTGCGGTCAACTACGGCGGGTTTGAGAACTACGCCGCCGTCGCCAACGACGAGGTGATCGTCTGGCCGCAGATCGAGACGCTCGAGGCGGTCGAGCACCTCGACGACATCCTCACCATCGACGGCGTGGACGGCATCATGATCGGTCCCGCAGACCTCGGCTGGTCGATGGGCTACATGCCGCACGAGGGAGAGGAAGAGGTCGGCAAGATGTTCCAGCACGTCCTCGACAAGTGCATCGAACACAACGTTCCATGGGGAATGTTCACGTCCACCTACGAGCGCGCCGAGAAGTGGCTCACACGCGGCGGCAAGATCGCGACCGTTGGGTCAGACGCGGGATTCATGGGGGACGGAATGGCGGCCACCGAGCGGCTGGTCAACGAGTTGCGGGACCGGGTTAATTCGTAAAGGGGTGTCCCAAACAAGCCAACCCAAACCCCTGGTGGTGAACTTTGAAACCCATCCAAACCGTTCGTGGTGAGCCTGTCGAACCATGAACGACCCTCGACGGGCTTCAGATCTTGCCCCGTACTTGATACGGGGGTGAACGGCCCCTTTGGTTGTTCTCGATAACGCTCGAAAATGACGCCGCCCGGCGAAATGCCGGGCGGTCTTGTTTTCTTTACGCCGTCTCGGATGCCGTTTGCGCCGACGGGGTTCTCCCCAACAGCCGTAGGAAGAACCGTCCGACCGCGCCGGACTCCCACACTACCAGCAGCGGCGTCGCTATGCCTATGCTGCTGTATGTCCCGGCGATCACGCCGATGATGAGCACCCACAGGAATATGCGTATCGTCTCTCCGCCCACCAGCAGGAGCGCCAGCAGGGTGAACAGGAGCGTCAGGCTCGTGTTGAGCGATCTGCCCATGCTCTCCATGATGCTGATGTTGGCGTTCTGCGTGAGCGTGCGGTTGGGATTCAGGATGATGTTCTCCCGCAGCCTGTCGAACACCACGATGGTGTCGTTCACGCTGTAGCCGATGACGGTCAGGATCGCCACGAGGAACATCGTGTTGACCTCGATGTCGGCCAACTCTCCCAGGATGGCGAAGATGCCAATGACGATCATCGAGTCGTGGACGAGGGCCACGATGGCCGCGAGGCCGTAGCGAAACGGGCTGGGAACGTTTCGGAACGCCCACCACAGGTACAGGAAGATGCCGACGGCGGCCGCGACCACGGCATAGAAGGCGTTCAGCACCGTCTCCGCCGCGACGACCGGCGAAACGAGATCGAATGCCAGGAGATTTACGCCGTCGGGTGAGGCCCGTCGCTGGATCTCCTCGATGACGTTGTCTTTCTCCTCGTCCCTCAGTTCCTTCGTGCGGATGAAGAAGGTCTTGTCGTCCATCTGCTGGATTATGGCGTCGGGATGCCCGATGTCGGTTATCACGCCACGAAGCTCGTCCTGTGACACCGAGTCGGTCACCTCGAACATGACGGTCGATCCGCCGGTGAAGTCGATGCCTGGCTTCAGCCCCGGCGCAATGATAAGGAACACCACGCCCGGCAAAAGGATGATGGTCGACAACACAAAGAACCAGATGCGCTTTCCTACGAAGTCCACGTATTCACTCCCGGATAATGCTGAATGAGAAAATGCCTCACGCCCCGGCTCCTATACCCTCGGCTCCAGTTGAAGCTGAGGCAGGTTCTTCCCCTCGGTCGGGACGAACCAGCGCAGCCGCCGACCGATTCCGGTCAGGGCGACGATGCGGAGCAACGTCCTGCTCACGAAGATGGCCGAGAACATGCTCAGCATAACTCCGATGGCGAGCGTGGCCGCGAAGCCCTGCACGACAGTTGCGCCAAGCGTGTCGGCGAACCAGTACAGGATGCCGGACGTTATCAGCGTCGAGACGTTGCTGTCCCGAATCGCCGACCACGCGCGGTTGAAGCCGATGTTGATTGAGGAGAGCAGCGTTCGTCCCGCGCGCATCTCCTCCTTCATTCTCTCGAAAATCAGGATGTTGGCGTCCACCGCCATGCCGACCGACAGGATCGCCGCAGCCACACCTGACAGCGTCAGCGTGACAGGCAGCATCTTGAATATCGCTATGAGCATCAGCGCGTAGATAAGCAGCGCGAGCGCCGCGATGAGCCCGGGCATTCGGTAGTACAGGAGCATGAACAGGAAGACCAGGATCAGACCGACCACGCCCGCCCGCACACTCTTTTCCAGCGAGTCCGAGCCGAGAATTGCGTCGACGTCCTTTTCGAGTATCAACTCAATTGGGATTGGCAGCCGGCCCGACTCCAGCAGGAGAGCGATGTCCCGGACACGGTCTATCGTGAAGTCACGTCCCGAAATGAACGCGGTGCCACCGGTGATCGCTTGCTCGGCCACCGGCGCGATCAGTTCCGCGTCGTCGAGGAAGATGGCGATCTGGTCGTTGGTGCCCGCTATTTCGGTCGTAATCTCGGCGAACTTCCTTGTGCCCTCACCGTTGAACTCGATATTCACGATGGGAGCCCCGGACCCCTGATGCTGCCCCGGATAGGCCCGCGCCAGGTCGTCGCCTGTCAGACCGATGTCTTCGTCCACGAATCCCTTGATGAGTTTGAAGACCAATTCTCCCCCGGGAGCAAACTGACGCTCCGCCTCGGCCGTCAGATCGTCCGCGTCCGGGAACGCGGTTAACAGTGAGATTACATATTTGTTTGTCCCGATTATCTCGGTGACGTACGGATCTCCCCCCACCGGCACCACTTGGCCATCCTCCAGGAGGATCGCCTGCTGATACGTGACTTCGACTTCCTGTGCCTCGGCTCCGGCCAAAGAGAAAGCCAACCGATCAGGGAAGATATTTGTGGCTCCCTGACCTGCGATGAGGCTGTCCCGCATCTCATTGACCGTCTCGGAGAATTTCGCGAAGCCTGTATCGCTAAACTCCACCACCAAACCCGGTGGGCCTGGCACTGCAGGCGCCGTGTCCTCGGCCTCGTCGTCGCCTTCCTCGCTGGAGGCAGCCGCATCCTCACTATCGGTCTCTTCGTCGTCCGCACTGCCGGACTCCTGCGTGTTCGCTTCGTCGGTCCCTTTACCTTCGGAGCCTTCGGTATCCGCCTCCCCTTCTTCTTCCGGAGGCGCGAACAGTTCGGGAGTCACCTCCACGACGCTGTAGGAGACGATCTCACCCTGCTCGAACTCCAGCGGCTGAGGGACATTGCGCGTCCTGTGCTTGAACTCAAGCTGTGCAGTCTCTCCAATGAGAGCCTTTGCACTGTCGGGGTCGCTGACGCCGGGAATCTGGACGAGCAATCGGTCTTCGCCCAATACCTGGAGGATCGGCTCACCCAGCCCTGACGAGTTGAGTCGCCGCTCGATGGTCCTCTTCAGCGCATCCATCTGGTCCGCAGTAGGAGGAATCCGCTCACCGGACATGCCGGGTTCTTCCGGTTCGCTGAACAGACTTGCCTGATACACGAGGTGGCTCCCGCCCTGAAGGTCGAGGCCAAGGGTGAGTCCCAGCAGCGTGTCCTCGCCGCCGCGCTCGAAGTTCCCGATCGTGATCGTCTTGAACCCGACCGCAAGGCCGGACAACACGACCAGGACCACTATGAAGATCAGTATCCTGGCGTATCTGCGCAACGTTCTCTCCGTCCGACGATTCTGTTATTCACCAAGCTTGCCGTTTGCATTTACCGTTTCAGTTTCCAACATTCGGCCCACGAGCCGCATCGCATCGTCTCTGGTCTCCACCTCATCCGCAGCCTGGGCTTCCGCCACCGCATTGAGAAGTTTCCCAACGAGCGGCCCGGGTCCGATGCCGAATTCATCCATGACATCGGAGCCGTTAATCAGCCTGGGAGCCGCGGGCGTCTCAAAGGTGGCGTTCAAGATGTACGCCATCAGATCACAGTGCTCTCGCCACTCGTCACGCTCTAGGAGCGGGCCGCGCGCGGCGAGGTAGTCGGCCATGTTGAGATAGAGCGTCGCGATGGCGGCGTCTCCAACTTCTCTGTAGTACCGGAAGAGCGCTCGCCGCGAGGGCATCGCCCCCGGTTCCGCCATCTGCTTGGGCCGAAGGTGGTGACGTACGAGACCTGAAACAAACTGTCTGCCTCGCGTTCCGAAGCGCAGCCTCTCGAGTATTTCGTCGACAACCTCCGCGCCCACCTTGTGGTGACCTAAGAACCGAATCCTCCCGTTTTCTTCTCTGGTTTTCGTTGCCGGCTTCGCGATATCGTGAACCAGCCCACTCAATCTTACCAGAGTCGAACGGCTATGTCCGTCACTTATACGCTCTTCGAAGTACGAGTCCATGTCCGGGAACGTGGGAACGAGGCTTAGCGCCCAGTCCTGATCATCACGGCTAGGGCGCAAAATGGCCTCTACCTTGCCCACCGTCTCGACGCAGTGGTTGAACACGTCCCAGTAGTGCTCCTTCGGCTGCGATACGTCGCGGGCGGCGTCCAGTTCGGGAAGCACCACCGAAAGCAGTCCAAGATCGTCCAACGTCCTGATCGACTCCATCGCGCCAGGCGCGGCGAATATCTTGAGCAACTCGTCTCGCACCCGCTCAGGCGACGATCGCTCCAGCATCTTGGCCTTCGACCGAATGACGCTCCGTGTATCTTCGGACACCGTTAGACGAAGCTGCGCGGCGAAGCGCGGCGCTCGAATCAGCCGGACGGGGTCGTCGTCAAACACCTCCGGCGACACGGCTCGCAGCACTCCGGCGGCAAGGTCGGCGCGTCCGTCATGGAGGTCGATAACGTCTATGCCAATGTCACTGGATACCATCTCATCCAGCGATACCGCCATCGCATTGACGGTGAAGTCCCGCCGTCCCAAGTCAGGCGCTATCCCGTGCGGAGCCGCAATGAGGTCGATGACCGGCCCGTTCGGCAGGATGACTCGGGCCGCCCCCATTTCGTGATGGAGGAGCACATACCTGCCGTCAAGGACATCGGCCAAGTTTTGGGCGAGTTCCAGAAGGCCGGGACCGGTCGACTCTACCGCAACATCCAGATCATCGGTCTTCCTCCGCAGCAGGGCGTCACGCACCGCTCCGCCGACCAAGTACGCACGGAGACCACGTGACACGAAAAACTGCCGCACGTCGAACACGACCGTCGGAAGGAGGGAGCCGACCACGAACGTCGGGATGTCAGTCACTGCGTAACCAGTCATTGGGCGGCTTCCGCCAAATATTCGTCGTTGGGCTCGTGTTCAGGTTCGACTTCCTCCTCATCAGGGTACTCGAACAGGTGCTGATGGCTCAGGAGGTGGTCGATGAACAGAATGCCATTCAAGTGATCGGTCTCATGCTCGAAAGCCTGCGCGAGGAGGCCGTCGGCGCATATTTGAAACACGTTCGTCTTGCGGTCGAGGCCGGTGACCCTGACCCACATCGACCGCTGCACAATCCCATAGTGGTCAGGGAAGCTCAGGCACCCCTCAGAGACCTCGCGCACACCCTCCCGGTGGACTATCCGCGGGTTGATGTAGACGCTCGGCTCCTCGTCCTCCGGCATCTTGAGAGCGATGACCCGCCGCAGCGAGCCGATCTGGTTCGCCGCCAGGCCCACTCCGCCGGAGTCGACGAGGGTATCCATGAGGTCGTCGGCAAGGCGAAAGACGGTCTTGTCGATCGCTGCCACGCTCTTCGCCCTCTGTCGCAGGATGCTGTGTGGATATTCCAGTATCGGGACGACCGCCACGATGCGTTCCTTCAATCCGAGCATTGCCATCCGGCGGCTTCACGACCGCGCGAAAGGCACAGCAAACGATTATAGCTACGGCGGTGAAGGAGTGTAAAGAAAACGAACGTGTGTTGAAGCGTTAAAGGCGCGCCTCAAGTCCAAAGGAGTCGAGAACCACCCCGTTCACCCTGAGCCCGTCGAAGGGTGAAAAGGCCGTCCATGGTTCGACAAGCTCACCACGAACGACCCTCTCGGCTTTCTTTGCAAGTCCTCCAAGTATAAGACAAGCCGATTGCCTATTGGGCTATGCAGCGGCGACGCTACATGATCTTATCGAGCAGTTCGCCCTCAGTGAGCCAGTAGAAGACGATGTACGCCCCGGCCAGGATCATGAATGCCGCGCTCACCGGCTGGGTGTACGGCAGTATCTTGCGAAGCGCCCCGACCAGTGCGCCCTTGAACAACGCCATGGCAATTGTCAGCACGAGAATGACGGTGCCCATGCCCAGCGCGAACAGGATGAACGAGACGAGCGAGTCGACCAGCGTATTCGTGGCGACGCCGATTCCGAGCACGGCTATGAAAATGGGCAGCGTGCAGCTGAGCGATGCCGTCCCGTAGCTCAGACCGAAGAGGAAGTACCCCTTCACTCCCACCTTGCTCGGATCGCCGAACTTGGTGGATGCCTGCTGCGCAATCGAGGTGTAGATCTTGCCGCCACCGAGCAGCCAGCCGCCGACGAAGGTGAGGACGATGCCGATGGTCAGTCCGATCCAGGGGATCACGTCAATGACCTGGCGTGCGCCGCCTCCGATGATGAGGCCCGCGATGCCGAACAGAACGATGAAGCCAAGCGTCACGACAGCGCCTATGAGCAACGCCTTGCCCAGCCTTGCAAAGACGTTGGTCTGCTGCTCGGCCTCGGCAGTGGAACCCATGTAGAGCGCGAGGTATGCCGGTAGCATGGCGAAGCCGCATGGGTTGACACTGGCAACGAGTCCCGCGCCGAACGCGAACCCAAGTGGTAGGAGACCGCTCAGGTCTTCGAGCTGCTGGCTCGCGCCCCCGGAAACTTTGAGCGCATTGTCGACAACGGCGGTCGTGCCCGTGCCGGTGATGATCGCCCCTCCAAACGCGACGACGAGCGGCACTATCACCGCAAGCGCCGGGAGCAGATACGTTTTCATGACGTTGGTCTGTTCGGTCGAAACATCGGTGCTCATAGGTGACTGACCTCCCTTGTGAATCGCCTCTTTTGGCTCGGCTGCCTGCCCTAGCTGCTACTAACGATACCGGCCCATTCTTACCGGACGCTAACCAAAATGTGACAATACCGTAACGACCTTTTCTCCATTGGGTTCATGGTATCACGTGCCCCGTATGTGGGAGATAAGCCGTGCCCCGAGTACAACGCGGGAGCATGTAGATTGTGCTGACATTCTGTCGCTGCTACGAAAATAGGCCCCGACAAACCCGTTGTAGGGGCAACCCTTGTGGTTGCCCATCCTCCGCTCCGCTCACATTTCCATTGCAGGTGGTGAGGGTGGCAACCCTCATGAAAGATTCCTCACTCCGCTTCGCTGCGTTCGGAATGACATGACCGCGGCTGCGACTCGCAGGTAAGAAACACTAAATACCTACCCCTGTCAGCCCTCGACGGGCGATGGGACAAGCCGGCATCTCTCGAGTTTGGTTTATTCAAGCTGATTGAGTGCTCAGCCATCTGCAACTCCTTTGACGCTCGGTACTATACTTAAACGTGGCATGTCCCCACACGTCATCAAGCTCCGCTCCCAGAACAACAACGCGTTTGAGCACGCCGAGGCCCTCGGCCGCAGCCGCGCGAAACGCCAGGAGCACCGTAAGTTCCTCGTCGAAGGCGTTCCGACCATCCGGCAGGCGGTGGCTCTCGGATGGAAAATCGACGCCCTGTACTACGCAGGCGACATCGAGCTGTCGAGCTTCGCGCGGAAGGTGCTGGACCGCTCGACGGCTCGTCGACACTTCGAGCTTCCAACGCGGCTGTTCGATTCCCTCCACCGATCAAGGAAACAGGAAAAGCCGTCCGAGCTCATCGCCCTCATCGAGATGCCACCGGAGGACCTTTCAAGGATACCCGTCAAAGAAGACTCTGTAGTCTTGGTGTTCGACCGTCCTTCGGATCATGGAAACCTCGGCACGATCATCCGCACGTGCGAGGCGTTCGGCGCGGCCGGACTCATCATCACCGGCCACGCCGTCGACCTGTACGATCCCCAAACGGTGCGAGCGAGCATGAACTCACTCTTCACCCTACCGGTCGTTCGTCTTCCGTCACATCGGGAAGTTCGCAAGTGGGCGAACGGCATCCGACAGCGATACCCCTCGTTCCGGCTGGTCGGCACCTCAGCGCACGGCTCGCACGACATCCGACAGCAGGAGTTCAAGCGCCCTGTCGCCCTCGTGCTTGGCAACGAGACGCACGGCCTCAGCATGAACTACGCCAAGGTCTGCGACGCCATGGTGAGAATCCCCATGCAAGGCTCCGTGTCCTCGCTGAACGTGGCGTCCGCCGCCGCCATCCTACTCTATGAGATCGAACGCCAACGCCCGTCGGGCGACACTTGACCACTGGTAACTGTTCAGAGTCGGTGAGACATGCAGGAACTGTCCTCCTGCGATCGTCTTGAGAAGCGCAATGACGAAAATCCCACAATCTCTCCCCCGCCGGGGGCTGACAGGGGTAGGTAAAACGGATTTCCAGCTACGATCCAGCCCCGTCTCACTGTCATTCCGAGCGCAGCGAGGAATCTAAAATCCATAACCTCAAGACCGGATAGCCAGTACCGCGCTGATGGTTGTGACCAAGAGTGAAAACAGCGTAAGAATTCTCCACATCAGCTTCACGCTGTGACAGACGCTTCAGATTCTTCGACTCCGCTGCGCTTCACTCAGAATGACAAGGACGGGGATGCTTCCTCATCGATGGAGAGCACATCGATAGTCAAACACCTACCCCTGTCAGCCCGCGCCGGGGGAGAGATACAGAGAGGGGGGGTCGTCGCAATTCAACTCACGAAGACTGAACAGTTACGATCACTGACAGAGGATTGCGGCCACTAAGAGAGAAGAGTATCCTTTGGCGTTGAAAGGACTCCAACCTTGATTCTACGCATTATTGACTCTCCACTGCCTTGGGCCATCGCGGGCGTCGTCATCGGGTTCGCCCTCGGCGTCACGACCTTGTCTTCATGGCTCGTGGTGGCGGGGCTCGCCGTCTATATCGTCTACATGGCCCTGCACCGCGACGCCAGGGAAAGCACCGAGGGCAACCTGGTCGCTTCGGGCCCCGTCTTCATGCTCGCCTGGATTCTGGGATTCTATATAAAAGACCTCGTTTAGCGGGGCATGCCGCCAATGAGGCAAGTATCCCCGTGAGTCAGCCTGCTCCCAAGAACGTCTCCCTGTTCGTCACCTGCGTCGTCGATCAGTTCTATCCCGAGGTCGGAGAGAGCGCCGTTCGCGTCCTGCGACGTCACGGCGTCGACGTAGACTTCGACGCCGACCAGACGTGCTGCGGCCAGCCCGCCTTCAATACCGGCTACTGGAAGGAGGCCCGGCCCCTCGCAGAGCGGTTTCTTGATATGTATGAGGGTATCGACCATATCGTCATGCCCTCCGGATCGTGCGCGAGCATGGTCCGCGTCTTCTACAAGGAACTCTTCCACGACGACCCTGCCCTGCTTGAGAAAGCGGCCGACGTCGGAAGCCGCGTGTTCGAGCTTTCGGAATTTCTCGTAGATGTCCTCCGCGTCGAAGACGAGCCCGAAACAGTCCCGTCAGACAAACCGACCCGCGTCACCTACCACGAGGCCTGCCACCTCAGACGCGAGTTGGGCGCGACAACCCAAGCTCGCAGTCTCATCAATTCAACTCCGGGAGTCGAGCTTGTCGAGATGGAACAGTCCGAGGTGTGCTGCGGGTTCGGGGGGACCTTCGCCGTCAAGTACGCCGACATTTCCGGCGCAATGCTCGATGAAAAGATCACCCATATCCGCAACTCGGGCGCGGATGCCGTCGTCGCCTGCGACGTCACCTGCCTGATGCACATCGGAGGCGGACTTGAAAAGCAGGGCATCCCCGTCCATCCCATGCACCTCGCCGAGTTGCTCGACAAAGGGACGAGCTAATTCGCCATGGCCGAGACACGCACCAAGGAGTTCAAGACCCTCGCGGCGGACACACTCTCCGACGGCGACATTCAGAAGCACCTCAAGACGCTCTACAGCGGCTTCAACCAGGGGCGCCTCCAGCAGGCCGCGGCCACTCACAACTGGGAAGAACTTCGCGACCGTGCCCGGCGGATCAAGGCCCACACCATCGAGAACCTCGACCACTACCTGGACATGGCCGCCGACAACGTTGAGAAGGCGGGAGGTAAGGTCTTCTTCGCCAAGGACTCGGAGGCCGCAACCAATTACGTCCTCGATCTCGCCAAGCAGAAGGGTGTCCGCTCTGTCATCAAGGGCAAGTCCATGCTCTCGGAGGAGATGGACCTCAATAACCACCTCGCCAAACAGGAGATCGAGGCCGTCGAGACCGATCTCGGCGAGTACCTCGTCCAGCTAGCGGGGCAGACCCCCTACCACATCATCGTGCCCGCCATTCACATGTCCAAGTCGAACGTGAACGAGCTATTCCATGAAAACTTGGGCGTCGATCCCAATGCCGGTGTGGAAGAGTTGGCAAGCGCCGCCCGAAACGAACTCCGCGAGAAATTCATTCAGGCTGACATGGGCATAACTGGCGCGAATTTCCTCGTTGCCGAGACAGGAACACTCGTCTTGGTCACGAACGAAGGTAACGGCAGGATGTCCACCTCGATGCCTAAAACTCACGTCGCAATCATGGGCATGGAGAAGATTGTCCCGTCCATTGAGGACATGGGGATGTTTCTCCGCCTCCTCATCCGGTCGGCGACGGGCCAGCGCATTTCGAGCTACGTCACCATGGTGACGGGCCCAAGAAGCGAGATCGAGGAGGACGGGCCCGACGAGTTCCACCTCGTCATCGTCGACAACGGCCGCTCAAAGCTCCTCGCCGACACCCACCTGCGCGAGGCTCTGTACTGCATCCGCTGCGGCGCGTGCCTGAACGCCTGCCCCGTCTACCGCAAGGTGGGTGGACACTCGTACGGCTGGGTCTACTCCGGCCCCATCGGCGCGGTCGTCTCCCCTGTGCTCACCAACGTCCCCGATGCCAAGGACCTTCCCTATGCTTCCAGCCTCTGCGGCGCGTGCAAAGAGGCCTGCCCCATCAAGATCGACCTGCCCCGTATGCTCCTCTACCTGCGAAGCGAGGTCACTGAGGGAAATACCGACCCAAACCGCAAGAAATCGTCACCTCTCGAAAAGCTCGCAATGAAAGCCTGGAAGGCTTCGGTCAGCGGCCCTGCCATGTTGCGACTCGCAGGCTTGGTCGGTCGATTCGTCCAAATGCCATTTGCCAGGAAAGGACGGCTCCGCCGTCTGCCCCCGCCCCTGTCCGGCTGGACGCGCCACCGGAACTTCCCCGCGATATCGTCGTCATCCTTCCGAACGCGTTGGAAGAAGGGCATTGAGTAGCACTGTCATTTCCCGTCGTTGCTTTGAAAACAGGCTCCGCTAACCCTTCGTAAGGGCAACCCTTGTGGTTGCCCATCCTCTGCTCGGCACCCATTTTCATGATCGGTGGTGTCGGTGACAACCGACATGGACGATTGCTATGAAAACAGGCTCTGGCAAACCTGTTCTTGTGGTTGCCCGTTCCCATCCCCAACCCAATTTCATCCGCAAAGACGGGCATCCATAGGTCAGTCAGCGAAAACGTCGATTAACACGACAAGGTGACAAACCCAAGAGATCTGCGAAACCGCCACAGCCACTAGGCCTGCGGTTCAGATTCCGCCCTGCGCGCCAAAGCACGTCGGGAGCTCAGCCAAAGGAATCCCCCTCCGGCCAAGAAGGCCACCATCACCAGCACCATCAACCACCCCGCCTCAGGCGTGGCCCCGACCGCCGCGGGCGCTACTGTTAACTTGGCCACGAAAACCTCTGTGCCAAGCTCCTCAGTCTCCACCTCGATATGGATGCTCCAGGGACCTTCCGCCCTGAGAACGAGATTGCCAACATACTCTTCCTGGGAGAAGGGTGTGTTGAGCGCCCGCACCTGATATGTGGGGATGTCCTCCGCGTCATGGGCGGTAAGCGTGATCGTGGCATTTCGTACCGGAGACCCGTCACCGGCAGTAGTAGGAACGACGTTGAAGTTGATCTGACCTACCGCGGGTACCCTCGGCAAGATGCGCACGACGACGCGGTAGTCTTCTAGCGTCTCGTCGAGAATCTCGACCGGCTCATCCCGCACCTGCCCCTCCGCGATTCCCGGTGTCAGGAGTGCAGCGAAGGCCAATACGACCATTGCTCCCCACAGCTTGACCGAATGGACGATGCTCTTTGCGGGAATACCGAATTGACGGAGGCGAACTGATAGCAAATGCTTGGACAAATGTAGATGAAGACCTTCCCAAATCATGGTACGGCCTGGGAGTGACTGGCCGCAACTTTGACACGAAATCGGAAGGAACCTACTATGAACAAAACGGAGAGAGTCGCTCGGAGCAGTGCATTACAACTCTCCCACCCAATGGTGAAGAAATGACCATTCGCAGCAACGACGAACTGGAAGGCATAGTGACGGTAGGCAAGGTCGTAAGAACGGCCCTCGACACCATGAAGAAGGCCTTAAAGCCCGGTGTTACCACTCAGGCCCTCGACGATCTGTGCGCGGATGTCTTTGAAAGGCACGGAGCGCGTTCAGGCCCTCAACTCGTCTACGGTTTCCCGGGAGTTGCCTGCATCAGCGTCAACGACGAGGCCGTTCACGGCATTCCTCGTCCGACAAAGACGATCCGAGACGGCGATTTGGTGAAGCTCGATGTCGTTGCGGAGCTGAACGGCTATTTCGCCGACGCTGCCATAACCGTCGGCGTCGGCACGGTGTCCTCTCGGAATCGCAGGTTGGCGAGATGCACCCGTTCAGCGTTGTACCACACCCTCAAGGGAACACGGGCCAACCAACCGATCAACGGCATCGGCAGATCCATACAAACCGCCGTGGAACGCCAAGGCTTCAACGTAATGCCGGAGCTCGGAGGCCACGGCGTAGGCAGATCGGTCCACGAAGAGCCGTTTGTGCCGAACTACTACGATCCATGGGACAATCGACGGCTTCATCCGGGTCTGGTCATTGCCATAGAGCCCGTCATCTCCGGCGGGTCAGGCGAGTCGGTTACCGACGACGACGGCTGGACCATCAAGACCGCCGACGGCGCGCCATCCGCGCACTTCGAGCACACGGTTGTCGTCACGCAAAGCGGCCCCATGATAGTCACGGCATGACTGTAAAGAACAGCTCAGCCGTTCACCCCTGCTTTCGCATCGCCAGTCCGGCCAGCATGTACATAATCACGTAGACGACCACCCTGTACGTCACCGCGGACCCCGGCGGGATACAGATGAACGACAGCCCCGATAGGCCGCGCTTCCCGATCTCGTGGGCGATGCGGATAATCTCGTAGTCCGTAAGCGCAATCGGCTCGACGGCCTCTCCCAGCAGGTCGCCGGGGGCCGGGCCCGCTCCCCCCATCACGTCCATATCGAAGTGGGCGTACACCGTTTCGGTCCCCTGATAGGCTCGGTCGAGTTCCCTGACGAGTCCTTCAATCCCCAAACTCGTGCGCACCTCCCACGTTGAGATGAACCGTGCGCCCGCCCTCAGGTACTTTCTGACGATCTCCTTCTTCTCCAGCATCCCGCGCTCGCCGATCTCCACGAGGTGCTCAGGCAGCATGTTGTCGTGGAACTCGTACATCTTCTCCTTCCAGCTTGCCGATCCCGCGATTCGCGGATCGCGCGTCAGGTGATCGAGCGGCTGCGCGTCCCAGTGCGTGTCGAGGCTGATGCAGCCCACAAGCCCGTCCGTCCGCTCTGCTATCGGCTTTGCGATGGCATACGATCCGCACGGCGAGTTCTGCCCGATCACCACAGGCACGGCCCCCGCGTCGAGTGCGTCTCCGACCTTCTCTCCCACTGCCGTCTGCGCGCGGAGTATCGCCTCCGGCGACTGGTCGTCGAGTATCTCCTGTGGTATATCGGCATCGCCGTAGTCGACGGCCTTGATGTGCTCGAACACATCGAGATCGAAGTCCTGGATGTATCCAGACTGGTACCGGATCGACTGCTGTCGCACGCGCTGTGGAGCCGCCAGCCATTCCCGCCGGTCGACTCCGGCGTACTTCGGAGTCTTCGACGCCACGTAGGGCGCACCGATAATCACGGCGTCCATGCCTTCGAGTTGCTCCCGCCGCTCGGCGTGCGGGAGCCCCATGAACGTCGGCGTCTCCGGCGCGATCATTGCGGCTTTCCACTCGCCTCCGAAGCTGCCTTTCGTAAATTCGTTCCACGCCGTAACCTGTTCCTCCCATGTGGGATAGACGAGCGTCGTCATGATGGTTCTCCTTACCCTGCAAATCTGGGTTGATTATCCCCTACGAGCGTCACAGTCGGTAGTCCCCCCGCTACACGGTGCGAGATAACTGTTCAGGGTTGGCGAGATTTGCACGAATTGTTCTCTCGCTGTCACTCTGAGGAGCGCAGCGACGAAGAATCTACAATCTCTCCTCCGGCGGGCTGACAGGGGTAGGTAAAACGAATTTCCAGCTATGATCCGGCGCCGCCCGCCTGTCATTCCGAGCGTAGCGAGGAATCTAAAATCCATAACCGCAAGACTACGTAGCCAGTGAAGCGCTTTTATCGTAACCAAGAGCAAAGACCGGCGTAAGAACGCTCTACGTCGGCCTTACATTGTGACAGACATTTTAGATTCTTCGACTTCGCTGCGCTCCGCTCAGAATGACAGTGCCTCGGCTGCTTTCTTGTCAATCGAGAATGGGGTAATAGGCAAATACCTACCTCTGTTGTCCCCCGCCGGAGGAGAGACACAGAGAGGGGGTCTTCGCAATTCAAATCATGAAGACTGGACTGTTACCCGTATGGCGGCAGATTGGCGGCCTGAGACGGTCGGTAGTACAATCCTGTCGTATGGATACTGATCTCAACGTTGAGTGCAAGGTCGTAAAGCCGGGCGAGCTTGAGGTGGAGGTCGCGTCGGGCGCGATGACGCGACTGGCCGGCGTGTCGCAGGCGCTGGTGGGCGCCGAAGGCATACACCTTGCGGTTGCTACCATTCCGCCCGGTTGCGCTTCCTCGCCTCACTACCACGTAAACTGCGAGTCCGCCATTTACGTGCTGAAGGGTAAGGGGCGGTTCCTCACGGGAAAGCGGCTCGACAACAGCTTGGTGATAGCATCGGGCGACTTCATCTATGTGCCGCCGAATTCTGTCCATCAGCCCATCAACGACAGCCTGACGGAACCAATGGAGTTGATCGTGGCGCGTAACGCGCCGGTGGAAATCGTCGTCGAGCACGACCCTTCCAGCGAGTAGTCCCCCTTGAGTTCCGGCACCCTGAGGCGTCTCGACTTGCCTACCATATGGGCACCTTTTGAGAGTAGCGGAACGCCCTTGGTATCGAATGTGTGCGGTGAATACGTCTCCGGACGCGCGCCAACGACGAATTAAGGAGTTAACAGAAAGTGGCAACTGCAATCACTGATATCGGTTCGAGACGGGAGCTGTTCGTGGACAACTTCCTGGTCGAAAACCTCAACGGCGCGAGGCTCAAGCTCCAGGAGCCGAGGCCGGGCGGGGTCGCCATCGAGTACGACCAGCCGTGGGAACGCGAGCCTGCTGGGTCTCGTTCCTTCTACACCTCCGTCATCAAGGACGGCGACATCTACCGCATGTACTACAGGGGCGACATGACCTACTCGTGCTATGCGGAGAGCACAGACGGCATCAATTGGACGAAGCCAAGCCTCGGACTCGTGGAGGTGGAAGGGTCTACCGAGAACAACGCCATCGTCAGGGGCCGGCCTCTCTACCCGTTTGTCGACGATCGCGCCGGAGTACCCGACTCCGAGCGATACAAGGCAAACTCGTATGTGAAGGGCGGACTGGCCGGCCACGTTTCGTCCGACGGCATCCATTGGAGAAAGTTGCGCGACGAGGTCATAGTCCCCGGGGAGCTGGTGAACCATTTTGACGCGAACAGCGTAATGTTCTGGTCCGAGGTGGAGGGCCTCTACCTGCTCTACACCCGCCACATGGAGGACGGTAGACGCGCCACTGCGAGGGCGACCTCCGAGGACTTCGTCAACTGGACGGGGCCTACCCTGATGGAGTACAGCAATACGGGCACGACGACTCCGTCCGAACACCTCTACACGAACCAGACTCAACCCTATTTCCGCGCCCCGCACATCTACGTCTCGCTGCCGGGCCGTATTTTCTTCGCGGACGAGCGTCACATTTCCCGGGAAGACGACATTGCATTCGCCCGCACTCGTGTGATCCCTGAAGAGGGGCGGCGGTGCTACCTAGCAGAGGACGG
>VXLM01000112.1 GCA_009841605.1 Dehalococcoidia bacterium | reverse complement strand
GAACTGGGCAGACTCTCCACCTTGCGAGAACTGAATCTCAGCTCGAATCAGTTGAGCGGTGAGATCCCTGCCGAACTGGGCAGACTCTCCACCTTGCGAGAACTGAATCTCAGCTCGAATCAGTTGACCGGGGAGATACCGACGGAGTTAAGTAACCTGTCTAACCTGAAATCGCTGCTCCTCTCGGCGAACCAGTTGGCAGGGTGCGTCCCGGAGAGTCTAAGGGACGTAGAAAGCAACGATCTCTCGCGTCTCAGTCTCTCGTTCTGCGGAGACCATGAATGCGTCTCGGAAGGCGCGGTATCAGACACAAACAACCCCGGCCTCGTCTCCGACTGCGAGACGCTCCTCGCCTCGCGCGACACCCTAGCGGGAACAGCGTCGCTAAACTGGTCGGCGAGCATTCCGATCCGGAATTGGGAAGGAGTGACGGTGGAAGGAAAACCACCGCGCGTCAAGGCACTGCTATTGGGCTTTTCGCAACTCACCGGTGAGATTCCGCCAAACTTAGGGCTGTTGTCTAGTCTAAGGAGGCTGAATCTCGTATCGAACGAGTTGACGGGTCCGATTCCTCCAGAACTGGGCAATCTCTCCGATCTGCAAGAGTTGATGCTCTATACGAACAAGCTAACCGGGCACATCCCGTCGGAGTTGGGTAGGCTCTCGAACGTGAGAGTACTTTGGCTCAACGACAACTCGTTGGTTGGTGAGATACCGGGGGAGTTGGGCCGACTCTCAAAGCTTGAAACACTCAATCTGTTCCAAAACCGGTTAACCGGCCCCATTCCGTCCGAGCTAGGAAGTCTCGGCAATCTGCGACAGCTTTCGCTCGACAACAACAGGTTGACAGGTACCATTCCGTCGGAACTGGGTGGGCTTGCCAACCTCCAATTCCTCTATTTGTCAGGAAACCAATTGAGTAACGACATCCCCCCGGAGTTGGGCAACTTAGCCCAGTTGGTGCATCTGCACTTGAGCACCAACCAACTTACCGGGAACATTCCATCCGGGCTGGGCGACCTGATCAACTTAGAGAGTCTGCACCTTAGCATCAATCGATTGAGCGGCAACATCCCGTCCGAACTAGGCAACCTCTCCAACCTGCAGGTGCTTAGTCTCTTTGAAAACAAGCTAAGCGGCAACATCCCATCCGAACTAGGCAACCTCTCCAACCTACTTGCGCTGGATCTCTCGCGCAACGACTTGAGTGGGGAGATACCTACGAAATTGGCTGATCTATCCAAACTAGAGGTTCTTATTCTTTCCGAAAACGAATTGAATGAAGAAATACCTCCCGAGCTTGGGAGCCTCACTTACCTCAAGCAACTGTACCTGCACAGCAACCAATTGATGGGCGAGATTCCGTCCGAGTTGGGCAGCCTTTCACATCTGGAGCAACTGTTCCTCCGCGATAACAAGTTGCACGGGCCCATTCCGGCAGAACTGATCAATCTCGGCAAGTTGACTGACCTCGGCCTCTCTGAAAATCAATTGACCGGGTGCGTCCCCGACGGATTGCGTGTCGTTCCAGAGCATGACTTCGCAAATCTCCTTCTTCCTTTCTGCAGCAACCATACCTGCTTCACGGCAGGCGCGGTGAACGACGTGAACAACCCAGGTCTGATTTCGGACTGCGAGGCGCTTGTCGCGGCAGGATACATTCTGGTTGGGGTCGGCGCGACGAGGTCGTTGAACTGGGTCGCAAATATCCCCATCACCGACTGGTACGGTGTGGTCTTGTCGGGTGCACCGCAGCGCGTGACCGGGCTACGTCTTCCGGGGCACAACGCCAACTTGGACAAGGGCCTGACGGAATTCAAGCTCATGGGGTCCATTCCACCCGAGTTGGGCAGGCTCACCATGCTCACCGAATTAAACCTGCGCACCAATGACTTGAGTGGAAGAATTCCGTCTGAATTGGGAAACCTGCGCAATTTGGACAGTCTAAACTTACACACCAATAAGTTGACTGGGCGGATTATTGATTTGAGTCGCATAACTGGCTTGGAAGAGCTGTACCTCTCAAACAATGAACTGAGTGGCGGCGTTCCTACATGGCTAAACACAATGACCAACTTGAAGGAGTTATGGCTGTGGGGCAATGAGCTGAGTGGCACGATACCTGATTTGAGCGGCATGACCAACCTGCACCGGCTGAAGCTCCAGAGCAATCACCTCACAGGAGGCATTCCGAAATGGTTCGGTACAATGACCGACCTTAGGTATCTATACCTTCACGCCAATCCGTTGGCGGGTGAGATACCCTCCGAACTGGGGAATATGACGAATCTAAGGTACCTCTGGCTTCACAGCACCCGGCTAACGGGCATGATCCCCCCTGAGTTGGGCAACCTCTCCAACCTCTGGGACCTGAACCTCCACGGCAACAACCTGACAGGAGAGATCCCGTCCGAGTTGGGCGAGATGACCAACCTGACGCACCTGCGGCTCCATCGCAACATGCTTAACGGCGAGATCCCGAACACGCTTGGCGACCTCGAAAACCTGCGGTTCATGTGGCTGCACGGGAACATGCTGAGTGGACGGATCCCCGCCGAACTTGGAAGCCTGACCAACCTGGAAAGGCTGTGGCTGAGTGAGAACAATCTATCAGGACCGATTCCCGAGGAACTGGGCGGATTGAGCAACCACAGCCTCGTTCAGTGGAGGCTCGCCGACAACCAACTCTCCGGCTGCGTGCCGCCGGGACTAACCGCCATCGAAGACAGCGACTTCGCCGGCCTCGGCCTCGAGGTATGCGAGGACTCCTAGTACCGTTCCCATTTGAATATGTCAGCCGAATTGAGAGGCCCGTATCCCCTCTCCCGTCGTGGGAGAGGGCTAGAGCTTGCCCCGTACTTGATACGGGGGTGAGGGTATTTGAGGAAGTTGCCAAAATCATATGGAACCGGTACTCGCCCTCGCCACGCCGGAATCGGGTAGGGCGGGGCACGGGTAGGGTAGAATCGTCCCGAATTTGACGAAACCGAACACCCGTACTACACTGGTCTCCAAAGACATAGCGCCTGCAAAAAGACTCCGGAGAGCGAGTCCCTCGGCCCATGCAAGGAAAAGTTACAAAATGTCCCGGAATGTCCCACCACAACGGACTTTTTCACTAACGGTTCCTCTGCCGCCCATCCCGTTCGGCCCGCACGGAACTTTACAATAACAATATGAAAAGTTACAAAATGTTACGGAATGTTACAGATATTTAGAATTCTCCGCCGTTATCGTAAAGTTCACACCCTCCCACTCCTGAGCGTGACCTGACGCCCTTCGGCTCCGCCCTTCGTGTACCATAGCGTCGCGAACGGGTACGCCATGCGGACTCCTCAGACCAAGCACGACAGGAGCGCTCTATGGGAAGGCTGACGGGTAGGATCATCGACAAGGCGACCGGCGAGCCGGTTGAGGCTCGGGTACAGGTCATCGGCCCTAACGGGAATTTCTCGCATCCCGGCGACGCCCTGCTCAAGGTTGGCACCGGCACGCCATTCTTCTACTCAGACGGCGCGTTCGACCTCGATGTCGGTCGCGGCAAGGTGAAGATCGTCGCCGAGCGAGGCACTGAGTACGTCCCCGCCGAGCTCATTGTCGACTCCCCGCTCCAGGGAGCCGTCGCCGTCGAGTTGGAACTGGAGCGTTGGAACGCCCTCGGCGAGCAGGGCTGGCACCCCGGCAACACCCACATCCACTACGACGAGAAGGAGCAGCGCCCCGACGATCGCCTCTCCCTCGATCCCCGCGTCGAAGACCTGCGGATGACGGCCATCAGCATCCTCAAGCGCTGGGAGCTTGAGTACGCCAGCAACAAGTACGCCCCCGGCTTCCTCAACGAGTTCTCCTCGACCCACTACTACGTCCAGTGCGGCGAGGAAAACCGCCACAACGCCCTCGCGTCGCACAGCATCGGCTACGGCCACATCATGCTCCTGAACATCCGCAACGTCGTGCATCCCGTCAGCCGCGGCCTCCTCGTCGATGCCTTCGACCCCGACTATCCGCCCCTCTCCTACGCCTGCGACGACACTCACCGGCAGGGAGGCATCGTCATCTGGTGCCACAACGGACAGGGTATGGAGGCGCCCGTCGCGGCGGCCCTCGGCAAGCTCGATGCCTTCAACCTCTTCGACCCACAGTGGATGAACCCCGAGTACGACATCTACTACCGGATGCTGAACGCAGGCTTCAAGCTCCCCGCGTCGACCGGCTCCGACTGGTTCGTCAGTTCCGCAAACAGGGTCTACGCCGACACGGGCCGCGCCTTCGAGTACGCTGACTGGCTCGCCGCCCTCAAGCAGGGCAAGACGTTCATCACCAATGGGCCTGCCCTCCGCCTGACCGTGGCCGATCAGGAGCCCGGCGCCGAGGTCTACACCGCCGCCGGTAGCGCACTCCCCGCAAGCGCCACATGGCAGTCGCACTACCCCATACACCGCGCCGAGATCATCTTCAACGGCGCGGTCGTGGCGGCGGAGTCCTACCCCTCCGGCTCCAAGAACGGCGCCCTCACTGCAGACCTGTCCGTCCCCAGCGACGGCTGGATAGCCGCCCGCCTGTTCAGCAACGCCCGCGACAGCTTCTCCCAGCCCATCTGGGCGCACACCAGCCCCGTCTACGTCAAGACCGGAACGACCGCCCCCGAACGAGCCGAGGCCGCACGGTGGTTCGACGACCACATCGAAAAGTCTCTCGAGTGGGTCACCAAGAAGGGCAAGTTCTACACCGACAGCCAGCGCAAGGAAGTCCTCGACCTCTTCAAGCAGGGCCAGGCCGTCTACAAGGCGATGCTATAAGAGGAATTGGCCGGGTGAAGAGTCGACGATTCCCGGGAAAGTTGGGAATAACCGAATCAGTTGCGGGTAATCACACCGCAGGCTATGCGGTCGCCCGCTTCAGGGCTTTCGCCATAGCTGTCTGGCTTGGCATGAACGATGATCGCAGATCCGTCTGAATCGAATATGGTCGCGTCTGCGTCCTCGCCTATAGCCGCCTTGGTGTTGAAGACATCGGCGATGGCCGTGCCATCGGGACCGGCGTAGATGTTGGGCATGTCGCCGGGGTGATGTGGAGAGGAGTGCATGAAGCCATGGCCGTGGCCGCCGGGGCTATAGTGGCCGCCTGCCGCGGCGAAATCCGGTGAACAGCTGCCTGTCTCGTGGAGGTGAAAGCCGTGCCACCCAGGGGGCAGTCCGGTCATATTGACTGAGACTAGGAGACCGTTTGGGCCTTGAGTGAGTGTTACCGATCCCATCGGGGCGCCATCCGTTCCAGACATCGTTGCGGTAGCGACAGCGCCGATGTCCGACGGGTCGCTCGTCCGGTTCTGGCAGTTGACGAGAACGAAAGACAGCAAGGTTATTATTATGATCGCGGGGAGCACTTTGTGGTTCACGGCAGTTCCTCCAGATAGAGTCCGCGAGCATTGTATCGTTTAGGGAATAGAATACCCAACGCGGCTGGTACGTTCACCTCGCCAAGAACTCCGTAGGAGACACGGTCAGATCGGGAAAGGCGAGCCGGAAACGTTGGTCGTAAGTGACCACGCGCGTCCCCTCCCGCTCCGCCAGCGCCGCAAAGATGGCGTCATAAGGCGGATGGTCGGCACTGACGGCTAGCTGCAGGGCACGCTCCCAGAGCGTGCCAACCCCGACTTCCCTGTCGATGATCTCGTTCACGTATCGCATGATGTTGACGCATTGCCCGAGAGTCAGTTCTTGTCGCTGTATGTACTGCCACAGGGCACTTGTGAACTCTGCTCGAAACGAACCAGGTACGACAATGCCTTCGGACGAATGGAGAACGGAGAGGGAATTCCCCCGGAGCTCCGATGCTCCCACCAGTGCGTAAACAAAGACGTTAGTGTCGACGACAATCAGATTGGTCGGCTCCTTGTTTCTTCAAGCCACCAGTCGGCTTGTTCCTTTGGTGTCAGCGGCATCGTCTTCCAACGGTCCCGCATACTCGCAATTGCCGTCTCCTTGGAAGGATATCGACACTTCGACAGCTTTCTCAGTTCCTGCTCCGTGGAGCCGCCGCTGTTCGTCACTGTCCGCTTCGGGTGTGCGGCTAATTCGTCCGTCATACGGGATGTTCCCACGTCTCGGCGATCCACTTGTCGACATCTTCGACGGATACAGGCGGCAGATTCTTCCAGTTCTCCCGCACCCGTTCCAGTGCCTCGGCGCGCGCAGGATATAGCGACTTCAAGAGATCCATTGCCTCCTGGTCGGTGGAACCGTCGCTATTCGTGGCTGTCCGTTTCGGGCCCATGTCTGGTTCGTCGGTCGTATGGGATGATGGCTGCAACACTTCGTCGCGCGCGGGGAATCGCGTCTTCAGGAGCTCTCGCAGCTCCTGCTCCATGGAATGACCTTTATTGGCAGCGACTTTCTTCAGCCGTACAACCACTTCATCGGGTACGTTCCGTATAGTTAGCGTAGCCATGAGATCAACTCCCTCCCAATTGTACCTCTAGGCTAGCACTCTGCTAGCATTGGCCGCAATGACGCTCCGGTACCGGCAATACGCTGCCGTCCTGTTGCGACGCGCTGCCATCTTCCTGACAGCCGTCGTCATCGTTGGAACGTTGCTGAGGTGTACGCACGTGGTAGACCGCTCATTCATCTACTTCCCCAGCAGGGCGATCGAGACAACGCCCGGCGACGTCGGCCTCGACTTCGAGGACGTGCGGTTCAAGGCGTCGGATGGGGTCGTCCTGCATGGGTGGTTCATACCCGGCGGAGGCGATGCGACCCTCGTCTGGTTCCACGGCAACGGGGGCAACATCAGCCACCGCGTCGGAAACATCAGAGAGCTCGTCGCGCGGCTTCAGATAAACATCTTCATCTTCGACTACCGGGGCTACGGGCGGAGCGAGGGGTCGCCATACGAGGAGGGCACCTATCTCGACGCCGAGGGGGCAATCGCATACGTCAGTTCCCGCGACGACGTGGACCAAGCGAAGCTCATCTATTTCGGGCGTTCGCTCGGCTGCGCCGTCGCTGCCGAGATGGCGATCAAACACCAACCGCGCGCGCTCATCTGCGAGTCGGGCTTCACGTCCGTCAGGGGGATGACGAAGAAGGTGTACCCGTTCCTGCCCGGCCTCCAGCTTCTCGTGACCACCAAGTACGATACCCTCTCCAAGATCGCGAAGGTGGACGCCCCCGTGATGGTCCTGCACGGCGACAGAGACGAGATCGTGCCGTTCTCGATGAGCCGGGAGCTGTACGACGCCGCCAAGGGGCCGAAGCGCTTCTACGCGATCGAGGGCGCGGGGCACAACGACACGTACTACGTCGGAGGCCCCCCTACTTCGAGGCGCTGCGAGAGTTCGTCGATGAGGTGATGAGAGAGGAGCCCAACTAGGCCCTCCCCATCCAGCACTGGTTCCACTTGGATATGACAGCTAAGTCGAGAGGCGAGTATCCCCTCTCCCGTCGTGGGAGAGGGCTAGGGTGAGGGTTTTCTTCGGACAATCAGCCAAGACTATATGGAATCGGCGCCAGCAAGCAGGAGGACACCATGAAGATTACCGACATCAAGCCCTACCCGATCTGGGCGGGCGGACGAAACGTCATGCTGGTCAAGGTCGAGACGGACGAAGGCATCCACGGGTGGGGGGAGTCCGGCGTTTCCAGCCGCGAGCTTGCCGTGGAAGGGGCCATGCGCCACTACCGCGAGTTCCTCATCGGCATGGACCCGATGAACGCCGGGGCGCTCTGGCAGCTCATGTACCGGAGCCAGTACTTCGAGGGCGGCCGCATCCTGACGGGGGCCATTTCCGCCATCGACATCGCCCTCCACGACATCAGGGGCAAGGCGCTGGGCGTGCCGGTTTACCAGTTGCTGGGCGGGAAGCACCGCGACTTCGTGCCCGGCTTCGCGACGACGAGTCAGGGCGACAAGGACGCGTCCCTCGCTGAGGCGAAGGCCTTCGTCGATGACGGCTGGCAGTGCGTCCGGCTGAACTGGGAGTGGCTGACGAACAGCGAAGTGCGCGTCTTCGAGCCACGCGAGTCCATCGCCGAGACGGCAGAGTGGCTGATAGAGGCGCGTGAGGCCATCGACGACCGCATCGTCCTCGGAATCGACTACCACCACCGGCTCAGCGTGGCGGAGGCCGCCTCGTTCTGCCAGAAGATGCCGTCCGGCACGCTGGATTTCCTGGAAGAGCCGATCCGTGACGAGACCCCCGCCGCCTACCGCGCGCTCCGCACGATGACGGACGTGCCGTTCGCAATCGGAGAGGAGATCTCATCGAAGTGGCACTTTGTCCCATACATCGAGGAGGGACTGACGCAGTACGCGCGGCTCGACATCTGCAACATAGGAGGGTTCACCGAGGCGATGAAGATCGCAGGCTGGTGCGAGGCCCACTACATCGACCTGATGCCGCACAACCCACTCGGCCCGGTGTGTACTGCGGCGTCCGTCCATCTCGGCGCGGCGGTGCCCAACTTCTCGTGGCTGGAGTCTCGTGTCACCGCCGACGGCGCAGACCTCTTCGACGACGAGATGTTCCCCGTCAGGCCGCACACGGAGCATGGCAGCTACCCCGTTCCGACCACACCCGGCCTCGGTGTCGAGGTGAACGAGGATGCCCTGAAGGGCTACGAGTTCCGCTTCTGGGAGGCTCCCCACCTTCGCCGAAAGGACGGTTCGTTAACGAACTGGTAGTTGAGCGCCGCCGCGAACGGTGTACAATGCCCCCGACGCCTAGGCCCTTGGGAGTTCCATGACGACGTTAGCCGCCATCGACGCCGGTTCCAACGCCATGCGTCTCATTATCGGTAGGGTCGGCAGGAATGGCGGGGTGGAGGTGGTGCAGAACAGTCGAGAGGCCGTGCGTCTCGGCAAGGACGTGTTCGCCGACGGCCGGATGTCCCGCAAGATCATGAAGGCGGCGACGGCGGCGTTCAGACGGTTCCACGAGACCATCGAAGAGTGGGGCGTGGAGCACACGGTCGCCGTCGGCACGAGCGCCCTCCGCGAGGCCGAGAACCGCGACGATCTCCTCGACCGCATCCACAGCAAGACCGGCATTGAGGTGAACGTCATCGGCGGGCTGGAGGAGGCGCGCTTGGTGCACCTCGCGGTCTCGCGGAAGATCGACATCTCCGAGGGCGAGGCCGTCCTGGTCGACATCGGTGGCGGGAGCGTGGAAGTCACTCTGACCTCCGGCGGCGTCCTCATCGAGAGCCGCACGCTGAAGGTGGGGACGGTACGCATGCTTCAGGTGCTGAACCATCCTCAGCACGGTTTCTCCGACTTCATGGCGCAGATCGAGGAGATCAAGCGCGAGACGATAGACTGGACGACCGGCGTACTCGGACATCACCTCGTCGGCAGACTCGTGGGTACGGGCGGGAACGTCGATAGCATCGCCGATCTGACCGGCAAGCGCGTGGGCAGGAAGGCCACGTCTTTCGCATCATCGGGCGACCTGCAGCGCATTCAGACGCAACTGGAGTCGCTGAGTTTCAAGGGGCGGCAGCGCGAGCTACGACTCCGCCCCGACCGCGCGGACGTGATCTATCCCGCAGTCATCGTCGTACAGGCGCTCATGAACACCGTCTGGGCGAGCAACCTCGCAATTCCCAGGGTGGGACTGAAGGACGGCGTCCTGTTGGAGCTCGCAAACAGTCTTGGCCTCGCGAGCTCGGGGCCTATTACGTATCTGTAGTCGGGTCCGGGACCTAGCCGAGGGCCTCCACCTTGCTCTCGATGACGGCCTTCATCTCTTTGACGCGGTCGAGGTTGGGGTGTCCCCCTTCTGCGCTCTTGTCGAATATGGTCTCACCGTCGACGGTTACCGTGAGGACTCCGTCGTCCCCGGGTATCAAGGTGATCGCCGTGTCCGTTCCGCCTGCCGCAAAGAATTCGCTGACCATCCAGGCAGCTTCGTTGTGGTAGCCTCAGGGCACGCAGTAGGTGATATCGATCGCTATCTTGTCTTCCATGGCTATTCGACGCCTCCCGACTGAGGTTGGTATTGCGGCGAATGTAGCACAGGGGGCAGGGGGTGTCAACGAGCTTTGAACTGCTGCTTGCCGGCAAATGAAGCCGGAGCGAGGCGCAACTGACTTGTCTGGACTCCCTAGATCGCAGCCGAACCGACGATGCTCTCGATGTCGTCCGGCTCCTTGGGCACGGCGGCGGACATGACGCGATGGCCGTCTGCCGTCACGAGCACATCGTCCTCGATGCGGATGCCGATGCCTTTGAGGTGTTCTGGCGCGTCTTCGGCCTGGTTTCCGAAGTAGAGGCCGGGCTCGACGGTGAACACCATGCCCTCTTGGAGGAGCACAGAGTCCTCACCGTCCTTGTACACCCCTGCGTCGTGAACATCGAGTCCTAGCCAGTGCGATGTGCCGTGCATGTAGTACGCCTCGTACTCGCGCTCCTCGATGATGTCGTCCATGTCGCCTTCGAGGACGTTGAGGTCGAGCAGGCCCTGTATCAGGACATCCCGCGCCGTCTTGTGGACTTCGGCGAACTCCACGCCCGGCGCAATGACGGCGGTGGCTTCTTTCTGAGCAGCCAGCACTATGTCGTAGACGTCGCGCTGCTCCGGGGTGAACTTACCGCTTGCGGGCCACGTGCGGGTGATGTCCGCGCCGTAGTAGTCGACCTCGGCTCCGGCGTCGATCAGGAGCAGATCGCCGTCCCGTATCTCATCGCGGTTCGTAACGTAGTGCAGGATGCACGCGTTCCCGCCGGATGCGACGATGGACGGGTAACCGTTCCGTGGGGACCCCAGCCGCCGGAACTCGTTTTCAAGAGCGGTCTGGACGTGGTACTCCCTCAGACCGGGCCGTGTCACGCGAATAGCCCGGTCAAAGCCGTTCGCGGTGATGTCAATTGCCTGTTGAAGCGTCTCGATCTCCTTGGCGGACTTGACGACCCTCATTGCCCCTATTGCCGACACCGGGTCCACGATGCGTCCAACGTAGCTGCCGTCCCGCTGGCCGCTCGAACGACGCCTGACGATCAGGTCGGTAACGAGACGGTCGAGCCGTTGGTCGGAGCCGAGCGCGTAGTGGACAGTGTCGGTCTCAGCAAGGAGTTCCGGGAGCTTCTCGTCGAGCTCTTCGACGGGGAACGCCTCGTCTGCGCCCAGCAGTGCCGTCGCGCCTTCTACCCCGACGCGCTGACCGATCCAAATCTCGTACTTGGGATCGAAAGGGTTGACGAAGAGGACGTACGGCTCATCCTCGCCGGGTCGCAGGACGGCGACGGCGTCCGGCTCATCGAAGCCGGTGAAGTACCAGAAGGTAGAGTCCTGTCGGTATTCATACTCGACATCGTTGTTGCGGTTGGCGAGGTGACCCGCCGTGAGAATGATTGCACCGTCCCCGAGCGACTCCGTGAGCCGCATACGCCGGGAGGCGAAGTCAACTTGCGTGATTGGTGTGCCGTCGTCCATAGCTTCGATTCCGTTCAATATACAGACTCTCAGATGTCTAGTGATAGATTTTCACCGCGCGACCCAGCCGGCATCGATGGAGTAGGCTGAGCCTGTGATCGAACGGGCTGCGTCGGACGCGAGGAACTGCGCGAGTGCGGCGACCTCCTCGGGGTCGATGAGCCGCTTGATGGCGGCAGGTTCGAGCATGACTTTCTCGATGACGTCGTCGACCGAGATGCCCCGCGTCTTCGCCTGGTCTTCGATCTGCACCTCTACAAGTTGCGTACTC
Source organism: Dehalococcoidia bacterium (assembly GCA_009841605.1). Taxonomy (GTDB): domain Bacteria; phylum Chloroflexota; class Dehalococcoidia; order Lucifugimonadales; family VXLM01; genus VXLM01. The sequence continues at coordinate 34,216 of VXLM01000112.1, read as the reverse complement.
ACGTAGCCGGGGCAGATGGCGTTGACCGTGATGCCGTACTCGCCGACCTCGAGAGCGATGGTCTTGGTCAGGCCGACCAGGCCGTGCTTGGCGGAGTTGTACGCCGACTTGTACGGGCTGGCGACCAGTCCGTGAATAGACGCCATGTTGATGATCCTGCCCCAACCCTGCGCCTTCATCGAAGGCACGAGGTACTTGATGAGCTGGAAGGGAGCGACCAGCATGACCTGCACCATCTCCGCCCACGTCTCGTCGGGGAACTCCTCGACCGGATGGATATTCTGGTATCCGGCGTTGTTGACGAGGATGTCCACCTTGCCTTGGATGTCCAGCGCCTGCTCGGCGAGCCGACGCGTCGCCGTCATGTCGGAGAGATCGGCGCGGATGAAGTGCCCGCCAACCTCGTCTGCGGCCTGCTGCCCAACATCGCGGATGTCGTTGATGATGACCGTCGCGCCCGATTCCGCGTAGCGCTTCGCAATCTCCCTACCGATGCCGCTTCCTCCGCCGGTTATGAGCGCCACCCTTCCGGCGACGGAGTATATCGAGTCGGCCATGTGCTCCTCTTCTCGTTTCAAAAAAATACCGGGCCCCGAAACATAGCCGGAGCCCGGTATTTTACCACCTTTTCAGTCCGAACAGGCTGATGTTAGTCGTCGAAGCAGAACCTGATCCCGTCATTCCACCAATCCGTCTACCTACCTCAAAGGTGGCGGCATAGTACGTCGCTAAGTTACAGTGGTCAACTTTCAGGACTGCTGCCGAAATGGGTTCAGGGGCCGGGGATGTAGTACACTTCAACAATCACGGTTGGCCATACGGAGCAGAGATCACATGGCGAGAATCAGTGTAATTCTCATTGCGGGCACAATCTTGACCATTCTCCTCGCCTCATGTGGCGGTTCGGAAGACGAGGAGACAACGTCACCACCACCACCTCCCGCGGCCCAGCCGACATCCCCGCCCGCCGCGACTCCTATGCCCACTGTCGCGCCCGAGGAGCCTGCCGACTCCGAGGCGGCAGACGGCGGCACGGTCATCACCGTGGAGGAAGGCTCCGAGGCGCTGTACCGCATCAACGAGCAGCTGGCGCGGCGTGACCTTCCAAACGACGCCGTCGGCACGACGAGCGACATCGAAGGGCAGATCGTCTTCTCCGCCGACGGTACGGTCGATGCCGAGCGATCCAAGATCACCGTTGGCGTACGCTCCCTGCAGAGCGACTCGGGCCGGCGCGACTCGTACATCCAGCGAAACTCGCTCGAATCGAACCAGTACCCTGAAGTCACGTTAGCCGTAACGGAACTGCGTGGTCTCTCGTGGCCTCTACCGACAAGCGGTGAATCCACCTTCGAGATGGTCGGCGACCTGACGATTCGCGACCAGACCCGGTCGGTCACATGGGAGACGACTGCGACCTTCACAGAGGGCGGAGTCGAGGGACTTGCGAAGACCGTGGTCACCTTCGAGCAGTACGAGATGACCCAGCCACGAGTCGCCATCGTCCTCAGCGTTGCGGACGAAATTCGCCTCGAAATCAGCTTCGTGGCGACCGTCTCAGGCGGTTGATAGCGGCCCCGGCGCGCCCGGCTGATCATACTCAACCAGCTTCCTTTCAGGAGGTCCCATGCATATCGGACTCAGCACGATCCTGACCGCCGACTCCATCGACGTTGCCGACCTTGCCCCTAGGGTCGAAAAGCTCGGCTTCGAGTCGCTCTGGACCCCCGAGCAGCCTACGCTGCCCGTCGAGACCGAAATGGAAATACCGCGTGAATGGGGCGACATTACCGACCCATTCGTCCTCCTCAGCCGCGCGGCGGCAGTGACGACCGCGCTCAAACTGGGCACTGCGGTCTGCGTCGTCACCGAACGTCACCCCGTGTCCCTCGCCAAGACGGTTGCCACGCTCGATATGTACAGCTCAGGCAGGTTCATCTTCGGTATTGGAACCGGCTCGATCCGCGAGCAGTCAAAGATTTTTGGGTCCGACTTCGATCATCGGTGGACGCAGGCCCGCGAGGGGGTCTTGGCGATGAAGGAGCTTTGGACGAAGGAGCAGAGCGAGTACCACGGCAAGTACTACGACTTCCCACCGGTATACTGCTATCCGAAGCCGAAGCAAAAGCCGCACCCCCCGATCTTGCTCGGCAGTCACGTACCGCAAGTGTTCAGGCGCATCATCGACTACGCGGACGGGTGGATTCCCATCGAAGTTTCGCCGGATCGCGTCGGTGAGGCCCGCACGCGGCTCTATGATCTCGCGGAGGAGGCGGGGCGAGACCCGAGATCCATAGGCATCACCGTGGCGGGCGTTCCCGCTGAGCGTGACGCCATCCAGAGGTACGAGCGAGCGGGGGCCGACAGGGTTCTCGTTGGCCTGTCGACCGCCGGACGCAAGGAAAGCCTTAGAGAACTCGACCGTATAGCATCGGCGGTCCTGTGAGATTGCTTGAAGCGCCTCAGTTGGTTCCTTGTATCGCAAATGTACTGGGCCGTGATACCCTTTGTGCAGTCTCTTGATAGGATAAGTGGATGATTCTGGTTACCGGGGCGACGGGTTTTGTGGGGCGGCGAGTCGTCGAGCTTCTCGCGTCCAACAGAAAGAACGTTAGGGCACTAACGCGCGGCGGTGCGGGGGCGATGCTCCCTTGGGGCGTCAAGATCGCCGTCGGTGACGTTCTTGATCCCAAGTCGCTCACGTCGGCAATGCAAGGTGTCGACGCAGTTGTTCATCTGGTGGCTGTTATCCGTGAAGTCGGCGACCGGACGTTTCAGCGCGTCAACTACGAGGGCACGAAGAACGTCCTCGAGGCCGCGAAGAAGGCCGGAGTGGACCGTGTTGTCTGCGTCAGCACGGTAGGTTCGACTTCCGATCCCGAAGTGCCGTACCTCTACTCCCGCTGGATGGCCGAACAGGAAATCGCCCGCAGCGATCTGGACTGCACCGTGATTCGCTTCACCATCGGCTTTGGCGAGGGCGACGAGTTTGTGAATCGGCTGGCAGCGTTGGTGAAGATGTCCCCACTGACGCCGGTCGTGGGCGATGGAAAGTCGGTGTTTCAGCCCATATCCGTCGACGACGTGGCGCGATGCGTCGTCGAGAGCATCGAGCGATATGACCTGGAGGGAAAGACCGTCGACATAGGGGGACCTGACTACTACACCTACGACGATCTGGTCGATCTCGTAGCGGAGACGCTCGGCGTGAAGGTCGCAAAGGTACACGTTCCTGAATGCGTCGCGACACCCGCGGCGACGGTTATGGAGTCCATCTCTCCCAGCCCGCCGGTTACCCGAGAGCAGTTGAAGATGATTGCGATCGCAGAGAACACGAGCCTCGACTCGGTCAAAAAGAACTTCGACTTCAGTCCGCTCCCCATACGAGGCAACATCGACTACATCAAGAAGATAAGCATCGGCGACGCCATGCGGATGAACTTGGGTTACATGCCGACGCACATCCGCGACCACTAGGGGGCACCCCCTCTCTGAATCCCCCGGCGGGGGCGAGATTGGCGGTTCGTTCACACCTCACTTTCGGCCGACGTTTTTCTCATCGCCCCGTCTGTGCGATACTTTTCCCATCCTCGCTCTAGGGTGTGTCGTTGAGCCTCGCCATCCCAAGCACGAATAAACTCGACTATCCGGCCGCCGTGCGGCTGGCGATGGGCCTTGCCGATTTCGAGCGCGGGACTCACAGCCCGGGCCACTCGACGTTCCACCTCGAGCGCATAACGAGGCTGCTCGAACGACTCGGTAATCCTCACCTAGCCATCCCGACCGTCCACGTCGCAGGCACCAAGGGAAAGGGCAGCACAGCGGCGATGATCTCGTCCATCCTTTCCGCAGCCGGGATGCGGGTGGGACTGTACACCTCGCCGTCCCTCCACACGGTCACCGAGCGTGTCCGCGTCGGGATGGAGTCCATAGGACAAGAGGAATTCGCCGGCCTCGTGGAACGGATGTGGCCGGAGGTCGAGTGGGTGAGCGAGCACGGCGGGCACGGGCCACTCATGTACTTCGAGTTCCTAACGGCCCTGGCATTCCAGCACTTCAGAGAGACTAACTCCGACTTCCAGGTCATCGAAGTAGGGCTCGGCGGACGTCTCGACGCGACGAACGTCGTGCAACCCGCCGTCTCCGTCATCACTTCGATCAGCCTCGATCACACGAGCGTGCTCGGCGACACCCTCCCTCTGATCGCGGCGGAGAAGGCGGGCATCATCAAGGATAGCGTTCCGGTCGTCGTCGCTCCTCAGGACGAGGCGGCGCTGGACACGATAGGACGAATCGCGGACGAACGCAGCTCTCCAATGGTGGATGTTGACCGCAGGCTGTCCTGGCAACCTCAGCACGCCGATCTTGATGGACAAACGTTCATAGTCAACGGCCTAAATGACGTCTACGAAGTCACGATACCGCTCATCGGCGAGTACCAGCAGGAGAACGCGGCGACGGCGATTGCGGCTGCCGAGACGCTTATCGACGCGGGCCATTCTCTCACGAAAGCAAACATCCTCGACGGTCTTCGGAACGTCCGGTGGCCTGGCAGGTTTCAGGTACTCAGGCGCGATGGCCCGCTGGTGATTGCGGACGGCGCGCACAATCCATACTCGATGCGGCGGTTCGTCGAAGCCCTCACGCGGCACGTCGATTTCGAGCACCCGTTCATCGTGTTCGGGGCGGTTAAAGGTCACAGCGCGGTGGAGATGCTGGAGGAGTTGGCGGCGCTCGACCCGACGGTGATCGCGGTACAATCACGGCACCCGAAGGCGGCCCCTGTGGAAGAGATTGTGGAGGCGGCGCAAGCCGCGGGCGTTTCCACTGTGATGGAACATAGAGGAGTCGGCGTCGCGACACGCAGGGCACTCGCTCTCGCCACGAGTAGCGACGCAGTAGTCGGCACCGGGTCACTCTCCGTGGTGGGTGAGATGATCGAGGAGATCGAGGGTATCGAGCCTGAGATGTACCCGTACTTGAAGGGAGTGAAGAGGCAAAATGGGCGATAGGGGTAACGGAAGAAGGCGGGTCGTCGTGACTGGCATGGGTGTGACTAGCCCTGTTGGCTCGTCGGTCGACGAATTCTGGAGCAATCTGGTGCAGGGCAAGTCGGGCATCGGCCCGATCACGCAGGCGGACACGTCTGACTTTCCCAGCAATCTCGCTGGGGAAGTCTCGGACTTCGACCCCATGCAGTACCTCGACCGGCGAGAGGCGAGGCGAATGGCCCGGTTCTCGCAGCTTGCCGTGGCGGCGGCGGGAATGGCCATCGAAGACTCCGGCATCGACCTGTCGAAGGAGGACGAGGACCGCGTAGGCATCGTCATGGGCAACGGCAACGGCGGCTTCCCCACGACCGAGGAGAACGCGAGAACGCTGGTCAGGCGTGGGGGCATGAGGACGAGTCCCTTCTTCATCCCGATGATTCTCCCGAACATGGCGGCGGCGAACGTCAGCCGGGTGTACGGCATCAAGGGCTACACGTCCACGATCATCACCGCCTGCGCCGCCGGAACGCAGGGCGTCGGCGAGGCGGCAGAGGTCGTCCGGCGAGGAGCGGCAGACGTCGTGCTGGGTGGCGGATGCGAGGCCGGTATATGCGAGCTGGGGCTCGGAGGATTCAACACCATCCACGCCCTCTCGCGCTTCCAGGGCGATCCGACGCTGGCAAGCCGCCCGTTCGACGCCGAGCGCGACGGGTTCGTGCCCGCCGAGGGGGCCGGCATCCTCATTCTGGAGAGCCTCGAACACGCGCTCGACCGGGGGGCAAACATTCTCGCAGAGATCATCGGACAGGGCGTCTCGTCGGACGCCTTCCACGCCGTCCAGCCAGACGACAACGGCGACGGCGCGGCGCGGGCTATCAGGTTCGCCCTCAACGACGCAGGCATCACGCCGGACGAGGTCGATTACATCAACGCGCACGGCACATCGACACCGCTGAACGACCTCGCCGAGACTCGGGGGATCAAGCAGGCTTTCGGCGAACAGGCATATAAGGTACCGATTAGCTCAACCAAGTCTATGATCGGCCATGCCCTAGGCGGCGCTGGAGCGCTAGAAGCCGTCGCAGCCGTCGCCACCATCACCAACAACGAGATCCACCCGACGATCAACTACGAGCATCCCGATCCGGACTGCGACCTGGACTACGTCCCGAACACCTCTCGCAAGCAACAGGTCGACACCGTCCTGTCCAACAGCTTCGGCTTCGGGGGACAGAACGCGGTGCTCGTGCTGCGGCGGTTCGAGGAGTAGGGCTTCCTCAGACTCAACTAGTCCAGATTGGACGTGTCGTGCCTGGTCAGTTGCACGCGCACTTGACGCCGGATCCGGCCTGCGCTCCCTCGCCAAGGGTGGCGTGGCCGTCTCGCTTCCACCAGTCCAGCCCTCCGATCAGCTCGCGCACCTGGAAACCCAGCGTAAGGAGCTTGAGGGCCGTCTTGGTAGAGGCGTTGCAACCGATGCCGTCGCAGTAGCACACGTAGAGCTTCGTCTTGTCCAGTGATTCAGTCGTGTTGAAGCTGATGCCCCTGTGAGGAAGACTGATGGAGCCCGGTATGTGCTCCTGGGCGAAAGCTTCGGCAGATCGTCCGTCAACCACGACGATTGGTTCTCCATTCGATACGGCCTCGGCAACGTCCGCCGAGTCCATCTCATAGGCCAGCTTGCGTTGGTAGAAGCTCATCTGCTCGATGCTCAAGGTGCTTTCTCCTACAGGGTGTTTGATAAAACCATCATGCCAAATCATGGCCTCGCTGTCTGCATTTATTGATTGAAGAAGCATTAGCTTCTCTGTGCCACAGGTAGCTGGCGGTGGCCTATTCGGCTAGGGAGACCCTTGCATAACTCCGACGTCTGTCATTCCGAACGCAGCGTAGCGGAGTGAGGAATCTAAAATCTGTGCCCTTCGAGTGGAGTCTCGTAGCAGGAACGGCCACGATGACAACGGCGAAACATTCTAGATTCCTCGCCGCGCTCGGAATGACAGTTCATGGCGCAAGTTGTGTATGCGACTACCTAAGCTCGTGTGGTTCTACTCCCCGTCCTCTTGCTCCGGTCTGACTTCTTCTCTCAGCGCGTCCTCGCTCACAAGGCGGTCGATATAGAGCCGACCATCGAGGTGGTCGGCCTCGTGCTGGAGGGCCTGGGCGAGGAGGTCGTTTGCGGCGCGAATGCGGAACTCCTTGCCGTCGATGTCGAGAGCGCGCACGCGGATCTTCTCGGCGCGCTTGACCGTGCCGCGATAGCCGGGAATGCTCAGACATCCCTCCCCCTCGATCTCCCGTTCCCCTTCCGCGCGCATCACCTTGGGGTTGATGAGCACGGTCGCCTCGTCTTCATCAGGTAGCTGGATGACGGCCACGCGAAGCGATATCCCCACCTGGTTGGCCGCCAAGCCCACGCCATGGGCGTCGTGCATCGTCTCGATCATGTCGTCCACGAGCTTGCGGATGCGGCGGTCGATGTTCTTGACCTGCCGCGTCGGCTGCCGGAGGACGGGGTGAGGCGCGTGAACCAGCGGCAGGAGGGCCAACGGCGCTAGGCCTCGACTGTTGGGTTCAGCGTGTAAGTGCCCACCCATGATGCCTGCGCGAGGACATGCCCCTCCATCGCCGCTAGCGCCTCTGGCCCGCTGAAGTTGCCGCTGAGTCCCAGACTCTCCACGTCCAGCGCGTAGAGGGTGAGATGGTAGTGGTGCAGTCGCTCGTCGTTCCATGGCGGACACGGCCCGTCGTATCCCGCGTAGACGCCGCCCATGTCCGCGTCGCCCGCGAACCAGTCGGTGTAGTTGTTCACGCCGCGAACGCCGTGCTCCGTCTGCCCCGGAGCCTTGCCGCCCGCGGTAATACCGTCTGCGTCGGCGCCTGCCGGCAGCTCGGTCGTATCATGAGAGATGTCCACGAGTACCCAGTGGTAGAAGTCGACGCGGGGGAGGTCATGGGCGATAGTGCGGCCCTCTTGGTTCACGTCGTCGGGTACCGAGGGCACGTCTGGGTCGTGCATGATGAGCGCGAGAGACTGCGTCCCATCGGGAACTCCCGACCATCGGACGTAGGGGCTCCGGTTCGAGCCCATGGCGACGTGGCCCTCATCGGCGGGGACGCAGAACGCGAACTCGCCGGGAATCGGCTGGCCGTCCTCATACGACAGGACTTCGAGCTTCATGACGCCTCCCTGCTATGCGGGGCTGGTACGGAGTATAGGAACGCCGCTATGGCGTGTCAAACCTGCTTTCAAATAACTGTTCAGGACGAGGAGGATTCACCACAGAGGGCGCAGAGAGCGCAGAGTGGGAAAAAAGGGGTGAACTTGGAGGCAGTTACTTCCTCCCGAACCGCCCCGTTCGGCCTGAGCTTGTCGAAGGGCGCGCGGGGTGTGAAGTTGCTCAGGTTGAAGCGACAGGTCTCGAGGCATACGATACGACCAATTCTCGACGTGGATGTCTTTGTGAAACTTATATAACAGCCTGTCATTCCGAGCGCAGCGAGGAATCTAAAATGCCTTGCAACCTTCCTACGGGGCGTTCCAACTACGGAACTCCGCCTTGAGGAAAATGATCCAGATTCCTCATTCCGCTACGCTTCATTCGGAATGACAGGCTCCGGGGTTACTCAAAGGTCTTTTATGTTGGAACCAACGAGCATGCAACTCCGAACGCTCCTAAACGCCGTCATTCACCCGTCCCCGGACTCCTACGCGCTGGTCCGCGCGGTGTTCGTACGGTTGCTGGGCGTCGTCTATCTCATCGCGTTCGCTTCCTTCGGTGTGCAGATGGCGGGTCTGGTGGGGGCGGACGGCATTTTGCCCGCCTCCGAGTTCCTGGAGAGAGTCCGTGACATATTCGGATCTGACTCGTACCGGCTCGTCCCCACCGTGTTCTGGGTGTCCGCATCGGACGTAGCGCTCACTATCGGCATGATCGCAGGGCTGGCGCTCTCGGTCTGCCTGATCGTCGGTTTCCTGCATCGGACCGCGCTCGTCGCGCTATACACGCTCTATCTCTCCTTCGTGTCGGTAGGGCAGGTGTTCATGTCGTACCAGTGGGACACGCTGCTACTGGAGGTCGGATTTCTCTCGATCTTCCTCGCCATACCCGGTCCCGCGCTGGTCTGGCTCTTCCGCGCGCTGATGTTTAGATTCTGGTTCCTTTCGGGCGCGGTCAAGCTCCTGAGCGACGACCCGACGTGGAGCTCGCTAACGGCACTGACGTACCACTACGAGACGCAGCCTCTGCCAACCTGGGTTGCGTGGTACGCCCACCACCTGCCGGAGGGGTTTCACAGGTTGGCCGTCGGAGGGGTGTTCTTCGTGGAGATGGTTGTGCCGTTCATGGTGTTCGGCCCTCGTCCACTCCGGTTCTTCGCGGCGGCCTGTTTCACGGGGCTAAACATCGTTATCGCTGTCACGGGCAACTACACCTTCTTCAACCTTCTCTCGATCATCCTGTGCGTGTTCCTGCTCGACGACGACCTGCTCCAAAGGACACCTGAAAGAGTCAGGCGGTTCGTCCCCCGTTTCCCGACCTTCACTCGCCCGCAGCGGGTCCTGACCGGAGCGATGGCCACCATTGCGGCGTTCGTCCTCATAGTCGGCGGCCTGCAACTGTGGGGGACGTTTGCGGGCAGCTATCCGGGACCGACCGCTGCGGCCATACGGTGGATATCCCCGTTCCATACCGTGAACGGCTATGGCCTCTTCGCCGTGATGACGACCTTGCGCCCTGAGATCATCGTGCAGGGATCGAACGACGGGATGGAGTGGCGAACCTACGAGTTCAAGCACAAGCCCGGCGATCTCGCCCGTCGTCCAAGTTTCGTCGCGCCGCATCAGCCGCGCCTCGACTGGCAGATGTGGTTCGCCGCGCTCAATCCCAATCGCGTCAGCGGCTGGTTCCAGGCATTTGCGCTCCGGCTGCTGGAGGGGTCGCCGTCCGTCACAGGACTGCTGGCCGAGAACCCGTTTCCTGAGTCGCCCCCGCGCTACATCAAGGCCGAGCTGTACCTGTACACGATCTCCGACTACGGAGCGCGACGTGAAACCGGCCACTGGTGGGAACGGAGGCACGTAGGAACGTATTTCGGGCCCGTCACGCTGGGCAGGGAGTAGGTGGGCGCGGATGCGCGAAATGTCGCCGTTTCACCAAAGCCAGAAAAGGGAGCTAACAGAGGCAATTGAGAAGCTTTTGATGCGGCTGCGAGTAGGTAAAGGTTGACATCGTAAACAATGCCCATGTACTATCGCGCGGTGTGTCTACGGCGGTCTGGGCAGGTTCAAACGGACGACGCATTTGTGAAACCTTCCGGCCCGGAACGTAGAATTACATTGATTGAACATTGGGAGGTTGCGAATTGGCGGAAGTCATGCTTTGGGGCCCGCCGGTCGTTCCGAGCGGGCCGTTGGATCCAAGCTTTCGTGATGACATGGACATATGGATACGCAAGTGCGTCGACGCGGGCGTATCCCGAATCATTGGCGGCGACAAGACTCTAACCCTCACCGAGGTCGCCAATAGCCACGGAATCGACGTTCACCCCTATGTAAACTACAACTCCTTCCCTCGCCACGGATGGGCGAGGGTCACGTACGGCTGGTCGTTGGACTTCCTGCGTCCACCCGTAGACGCAGACGAAGCCAGGGCGATCCTCGACAAACATCGCCCCATTTACGATAACCCTCAGATCAATACCACGGCCTCCGACTTCGCAACGAAGCATCCGGAGTACCGCAGCCTCACCCGCGAGCGCTCGTACGTCCTCCAACCCGGCGAGGACCTCTATCTCAGCCTCGCATTCCCGGAAGTGAGGGCGGAGCAGGCCCAGCAGTTCGTTGAGCCGCTGCTGTCCACGAAGGGAAGCGGCCTGCAGGTCGAGTTCGTTCTCGGCAACGAGGACGAGAACGGCGCTGTCCCTTACGGGTACGAGGACATCATCGTCAACGCATTCCGGGAAGAGTACGGCAAGAACCCCTTCGACCTGCCGAACGACGACCCCGACTGGCTGCAGTTCCGCGCGGACTACGTCACGCGGTTCATGGTGGAGGCGCGGGACGCCGTAAAGGCCGCCAAGCCCGACACCGTCTTCTCGGCGACGATGATCGCCGGAGAGCAGGACGACTACCTCAAGCTGCTGCACGACTGGCCCTCGTGGGTCGACGCGGGAGCATTCGACGAGCTCTTCTTCTGGTTCCGCACGAACTCGGATCTGGACGCTCTTGAAAGGCAGATGAACCACGCCGCGACCGTCATCAACGGGCGCTGCCGCGTGATCGCCGAGCTGTCGTGCTACCACCCCGGCAGTTTCCAGGAGCCCGACCTCATGATCGAAGCGGGACGCATCGCCATGGACAACGGCGCGGACGCCGTCGGCATATATCGGACGCACGGCGTCGAGCAGCTCGACTTCTGGCACGTGCTCAAGGAGTTCACCCGGCTGTAGACGTCTTACCCGCCCATGAAGCCCCGGCAGGCCAACGCCGAGCAACGCAAGTCACGTTGCGACGCATCCGGAACTAGGCCGCCCATTCATTTCGGAATTACAGGCACGTTTGAACGTTCGGTAACGTAGGCATCAGGAATTTTGGAATCAAGAAACGGAGGAGAACAGGAGAGATGAAGGCACCGAAGTTGAGTATGCTTCTCTTGGCAGTCATGGCGGTCGTTCTCGCGATCGGCGTGGCCTGCACGAGGGAAGTCGAGAAGGAAGTACCGGTCGAGGTTACGAGAGTAGTCACGGAAACGGTTACGGAAACAAAAGAGGTTGAAGTTGTCAAGGAAGTGGAAGCGGCCCCGGTTTATCCGGAATCGATCACAATCGCGGTAGGCGCGTTGCCGGCGAACCTCGTCGCCAACGTGATCCCGTCGCTCCAGAGCCGCATCACGTCGCGACTCATCTACGGACAGCTCGCCGCGCTGAACGACGAGACCGGCGCGATCGAGCCCGAGTTGGCCGAGTCCTATGGCTTCATCCCCGGCAGCACGGACACCGTCGAGCTCAAGCTCAAGCAGGGCATCACGTTCCACAACGGCGAGACCCTGGACGCCCACGGGCTGCTGAAGAGCTTTGAACTGATGATGTCCGAGACGGCTGAGGTCGCTTGGGCCTATCGCGGCCTCGACCGATACGTGGACCCGGACGACCGAATCGGCACCCTCCACGACGCCGTCACGGTTGTCGACGACTACACGCTGCACTTCAAGCTGCGGCAGGTGGACGACACGTGGGCAAATGCTTTCACGTTCATGCCGCTTCCTCCCGCTCATCTCGAGGCGATCGGGCCCGCGGGCTACTCTGAGGAGCCCGTTGGCACCGGCCCCTACAAGTTCGTCGAGTGGGAGCGTGACAACTACATCCAGCTGACGCGCTGGGAAGAGAACCCGGGCCCCAAGCCGGTCATCAAGAACATTAGGATCCGCCACGTGCCGGAGGCCGCAGTCCGTGTTGCGGGTCTCAAGGCAGGTGAGTTTGACATAATCACCGCTACGCCGCCCGAAAACGTTCCTGGCCTGATCTCCGACGGCTTCAATATCTTCGTCGGCGACAGCACGCAGAGCATGTACATCGGCTTCAACATCTACGGTCGGAGCGAGGCGCTCTCCAACAAGCTGGTGCGGCAGGCTCTCCTCTACGCAGTCGACATGGACGGTATCTACGAGACCGTCGCAGGCGGTTACGGCACGCGGCTTCAGTGCCAGATCGTCGCCCCGGGCGGCTTCGGCTACAACCCTGACCTCGTAGGCCGGTACGATTACGACCCCGACAAGGCCAAGCAGCTTCTGGAAGAGGCGGGCTACGGCAACGGCGTTACAATCAAGGGCTCGGTCACCAACGCCCGGTACTTCCGCGACAGGCCGCTCATGGACGCCCTCGTGGCCCAGTGGTCGGCAGTAGGCGTCAGTGTCGATCTCCAGTATCTCGAGTCGTCCGAGTGGCTCCAGCAGCTCATCAACCAGACGCTGCCGGAAGGCATCATGAACATCGGGCTGAACTGGTATCTGGCCGACAACACGACCAGCATGTGGGGCAACGGCCTCGCCGATCCTGCATACAAGGAAATGAGAGACGCCAAGGCACAGATCACGGACCCGGTCCAGCGTGAGGCTGAGGTCAAGAGGATCTCGGAGCACATCTGCGAGGATGCTCAGGCCCTCCACGCCTACACGATCCCGTCGGTGCTGTCGTACGGTCCGGACCTGCCGGCCATCACGGCCTCCAAGTCCTTCGAACTGCAGATACCGTCCGAATAACGGCCACACACTGAAAACGGCTCCGGGCGGGTGGGGCCTTGTCGCCCCGCCCGCCCGTTGTTTAGAATGCCCTCCCCACTGTCCGTGGGCGCGGATGCCGCGTCCAGGACCTCGTCTATAGAGGGGTCTATGAGATGGACAGTGATGAGCCGCCCTCGTCGCTATCGTATCGAGTCGGCGGGGAAGCGGAATGACCTTTCGAGGAGGCAGGACTCTTAGATGGGTGCTTATATCGTTCGTCGCCTCATCCAGGCGGCGTTTGTCATTGTCAGCGTAGTCACAGTCGTCTTCTTCCTGATTCGCGTTTCAGGGGATCCCGCCAGCCTCGGCGTCAGCCTCGAGGAAAACCGCACGCAGGAGGAGATCGAGGCCGAGTACCAGCGTGTGAAGAAGCAGTTGGGCCTAGACCGCCACATTCTGATTCAATACGTCCTCTTCTGGGGACGGGCTGCCCGCGGAGAATTCGGCTATTCCTTCCGGTACAGCATCCCCGCCACACAGCTCATCATCGATCGCTTGCCCAACAGCCTCCGACTCGGGCTGCTCGCCGCGGCCATCGGCGTTGTTGCGGGGCTCCCCTTGGGTATCATCGCGGCGCTGAATCGAGGCTCCGTCCTCGACAACCTCGCCACGGGGATATCGGTCTTCGGCATCGTGGTGCCCCAATTCTGGCTCGCCATCATGCTCATCATCTTATTCTCCGTTAATCTTGGGTGGCTGCCCACCTCCGGCACGGGGTCGTGGAAGCACATCATCCTGCCGGCGTTAACGCTTTCTACCGGCCTTGTCGCCACGGTCGCGAGGATAAGCCGCTCCGGGATGCTCGAAGCGCTCAGTCAGGACTACATCCGCACGGCCATGGCCAAGGGGCTGAGCCAGCGTCTGGTCATATTCCGGCACGCGCTCCGGAACGGCAGCATCTCCGTCATCACCGTCGTCGTGTCCTCACTTCCCCACCTGCTCGGCACCGTCGTCGTCGTCGAGGTCGTGTTCGCGTGGCCGGGCGTCGGCAATCTCATGGCCCAGGCCGTCGCCGCCAGAGACTACCCCGTCCTCTTCCTGGACGTGCTTCTGTTCGGAACGATCACCGTGCTCATCTTTCTCATCATGGACCTGGTATACGCCATGGTCGATCCAAGAATTCGACACAGTTAGAAGACCATGAACGCAACAGTCGGCATACCGGACGCCGCATCACGGAGCCGCTCCACGCCTCGCAAGAGCATCTGGCGTCGCATCTGGATTCACCGCATTGGCATCGTGGGTATCTTCATCATGGTGTCCTTTGTCGTTGCTTCTATATTCGGGAACTGGCTCGCGCCCAAAGACCCTGTCGCCATCGACCTCAAGAACCCCTTGGCGAAGCCTGTGTGGGCCGACTCTGAAAACGGCGTAGGACTCTTGGGCACGGATAACCTGGGGCGCGATGTCCTCAGCCGGATGCTCGTAGGATCCCAGTTGTCGCTGATCATCGCCTTTTCCGCCTTGACCATTGGGTTGGTGTCGGGCGTCTTCCTCGGCCTCCTCGCGGGCTACAAGGGGGGGCTGGTCGACGACGTTATCATGCGCATCGCGGACACGCAGACAGCTATACCGTTCCTCGTGCTACTAATAGCGGTCATTGCCTTTCTTCAAGACTTTAAGTTGCCTTTCGTCCCAACCCAACACAACGAGTTGGCCAAGATGATCGTCTTCCTCGGCCTCGGCAGTTGGGTGGGCTTCGCGCGACTCATACGAGGCGAGGTGCTCAGCATCCGCGAGAGGGACTACGTTCACGCCGCCAGGGCGCTGGGAGTGGGCGACCTGCGCATGATGCTCCGCCACATTATGCCCAACGCCATACAGCCCGCCATCGTGGGCGCCAGCCTGACATTTGGCGGTCTCATCCTCACCGAGGCTGCCCTCAGCTTCCTGGGGCTTGGCGTCAACACCCTCGTCCCCACTTGGGGCAAGATGATCGCCGATTCACGGGACTACGTAACCCTCGCCTGGCACCTGAACTTCCCCGCGGTAGCGATCATGCTGGTCGTGCTCGGCGCGAACCTGCTCGGCGACTGGCTGCGCGACATTCTCGATCCGCGCCTGAGAGGCCGCCGGGAGTAGGGTCGCAGTAACGGGCGTTACCTTCGGATGCCGTCCCGAATCGAGTCGATGAGGTGGCGCACCTCTTCCTCGGTGTTGAACCCCGCGACGGAGATCCGCATCCCGATCTTGTCAAGCTGAAGCGGCGCGGTCAGCCACTGGGCCTTCACCAGAATGCTGCGCTCGTCGTTGAGCCACTGAACCAGACCCTGCATGTCTTCTTCGCCGTAGCCGTCGAAAGTGAGCGTCGTCACGCCGGCCGACTTGCCCGGCTCCAGCGGCGTAATCACGTTCACGCCCGGCGTGTCCTGCATCTCTTCGCGCAGAGTCTTTGAAAGGTCCGCCGCATGGTCTCGGATGGTGTCCAGCCCGACGCTCATCAGCGTCTTGACGGCCTGTCCAAGCCCAATGACGAGTGGATGGTTGTACGTACCGAACTCCGCCCTTGAACGCGCCGTGGGAGCTGCCACGGGTGCGCCCGGCTTTGACCACGCGCCCACGTCGGGCGTGAAGTAGGGCCTGAAGGTGTCGGACTGATCGGGCGAGACCCAGACGTAGCCGCTTCCCATCGGTCCGAGCAGCCACTTCGGGCCCGACCCGATGAGGTAGTCGCAGCCCAACGCCTGCGCGTCGACCGGGATCTGCCCGACCGACTGCGCCGCGTCCACCAGCACGGGAACGCCCTTCTCGTGCGCGACGTCGACCGCCTCCCGGACGGGCATGATGCGCCCGTTGGGAGAGGCTATGTGGCTAATCAGAAAGAGCTTCGTCTCTTCCGTGATAGCGCCGTCCAGGGACTCAATGAACGCCGCGTCGCTCTCGTCCACCTCGACGACCGTGACGTTGACTCCCCGCTCCTGTTCGAGGCCGCGCGAGGCGTCCGCCGTGCTGACGTGCTCCAGCGAGGTCGTGACGAACTCATCGCCCTCTCCCCAGTCGAAACTTCGGAGCACCCTGTGCATAGCACGGGTCGTGTTCGAGCCGATGCCAATCTCTTCGGGGTTGACGTTGAGAAGGTCGGCCAGATGCCCCCTGGCGGCCTCCTCCTTCTCCATGATGTACTGCCGCGTGTCAGGGCGCGCCGGGCCGTGCAGGGCCTCATATTCCATCGCGTCCGTCACGGCCTTGACGGCAGATGACAGGGTCGGGCCGTAGGTGCCCGTCTGGAAGTACCCGACCTCCTCCGTTACCGGCAGCTGCTCACGAAGATCTTTGAGTGACAATCGTTCCATTCCTGTTGATTCCTCCGTTCGATGCTTGCACCAGTGTACCCCACTCACCTTCCGACAAGCTACGAGACGGGTGCCGGCCAAGCCCTAACGAAGGGTTGCCATCAGCCTTACCGACGAATAGATGAGCAGTGCCAGTCCAATGGTGGCGATAAACAGGCCGAGACTGATGATCCACCAAGCCCCGAGGATAATCAGAAGAATCGCCACAAGGATGAGAGCCACCCATCTCCTTCTATGACGGTTGCTCTCGGAGCGGACGCCCCACACGATGAGCGAGAGTACACAGAGGACTAGTCCGCCAAGCAAGTACAGCAAGAGCGCCGAGTCATCCTCCGTGAGAGGCCCACTGAACCAGCCCACCTCGAACATGTAGTAAAGGATAACCAGTCCAACGGCGAAGGCGGTGATTGGGAGGACCTTGCTGATGGCTGCGTCTACCTCGTGCGGGCGATCTCCTCAGCGGAGATGTTGCTGATTCCGGGGTCGTGACTGCCGGGGCCAGGGCCGACGATGGTCATGCCGCCGTCCACGGTGATGCACTGCCCGTTCACGTAGCGCGCCTCGTCGGAGGCCAGAAACGCCACGGCGTTGGCGATGTCCCTGGGAACGCCGGCTGTTCGCAGCGGGATCTCAGCGGCCACGTCCGGCGCGTACTCAGGCCCTGCGCGAAGGTGCTCCTGTTCTGGAGCCAGAACGCGCGAGTCGATCAAGCCAGGGGCGACGGCGTTGCAGGTGATGTCGTGTCCGGCCAGATCGACGGCCATGCTCATGGCCATGCGGATAAGGCCCTGCTTTGCGATGCTGTACACGAGGTTGTACGGCTTGGCCCAGAAGGCATGGACGCTGGCGATGGATACGAGGCGTCCGCCGCGACCCTGCTCGATCATTTGGCGTGCGGCGCGCTGGTTCGCCAGAAACGGCCCCTTGAGCGCGTTGCCTATCTCGAAGTCCCAGTCCTCCTCGGTGATGTCAAGGAAGCTGTTCTTGATGGAGCCTACGGCGTTGTTCACGAGGATGTCGATGCCCCCGTGCTCGGCGATGAACTCATCCATCATGCGGTTGATGTCGGCGCTCTTGCCAACGTTCGCCTCGTGCCAGCTCACGTTCGAGCCGAGGTCGCGAACCATCTGCAGGGTCTCCTCCGCCGTCTCGTCGCGAATGATGTCGTTGATGCCGATGTCGGCGCCGTCCTCCGCGAGTCGAAGGGCAATTGCCCTTCCGATGCCCCGCCGCGACCCCGTGATGAGCGCCTTCTTGCCCTGTAGTTTCATGCCGCTAACCTGCCTTCTCTTGAATGGCCTTCGATACGGCCTGGGGGTTCATCGGGAGCTCCCTCAGCCGGAGGCCCGTGGCGTCGTGAATGGCGTTTGCGAGCGCGGCCATGGGTGGAGAGATGTTCGCCTCGCCGACGCCGCGTACGCCGAAGGGGTGCCCGGGGTTGTTGACCTCGACGAGCACCGTCTCGATCATGGGAAGGTCGAGCGTGGTCGGCATCCGGTAATCGAGGAGGCTGGTGTTGAGCATCGCGCCGTCGTCGCCCATGAAGTACTCCTCGTTGAGCGCCCAGCCGACACCCTGCGCGGTGCCGCCTTGAATCTGTCCCTCGACGTAGCTCGGATGTATCGCGAATCCCACGTCTTGGAAGGCGGTGTAGCGGAGAATGTCCACCTTGCCGGTATCGGGATCCACCTCCACGTCGACGATGTTGGCCGAGTACGAACCGCTCTGTCCGACAGGGTTGAGGTTCGCCCGCCCGACGACGGGGCCGCCTGAGTCGGGGAGCATCCCGGCAATCTCCCGGAACGACATGCGAAGCTCCGTATCGGAGACGTGCTCCACTCCCCCGTCCTCGTACCGGACCTGGTCGGGCGATACGTCCCAGATCAGGGCCGCGCGCTCGGTAAGCTGGGTGATGATGTCACGGGCGGCCTCGTGGGCGGCCCAGCCGGACTTGAAGGCGGCGCCGCTCCCCCCGGTGTTGGAGGTGAAGCCGATGGAGTCGGTGTCCCCGATGCTGGGGTTCACGTCCTCGACGGGAATGCCGAGCACCTCGGCGAGTTGCTGGGCGATGACCGTCCTTGAACCGCCGATATCGACCGAGCCCTCGATGAGACTGATCCTGCCGTCGTCCTGCACGTTGGCGATGACGCATGCGGGACCGGTGTTGTTCCGGCAGAAGCCCATGGCGACGCCACGACCGTGATTCGCGCCGTCCCTGGGCGCGACGTAGTGGGGATGCGAGCGAACGGCCTCCATGACCTCCGCCGCTCCGATGCGTCCGTTCATCACGCCGTCCGCCCGGCGGATCCCCTCGCGCGCCACGTTGAGCAGACGGAACTCCATCGGGTCGATGTCGAGCATCTCGGCAATCTCATCCATCACCGACTCCACGGCATACGCGACGATCGGAGCGCCCGGAGCGCGGTAGGCCCTCGTTGAAGGCTTGTTGGTGACGATGTCGTACCCGTCGATTCGGACGTTCTCGAGGTTGTAGGGAGCGAATATGGCGGCGCAGGCTGGGGCGACCGGTCCGCCGCCGAACGCCCCGCCTTCGAACAAGAATTTTCCTGAAGCTGCGGTTATCCGTCCTTCGTTGGTAACGCCGATCTTGACCTTCACGTGACTTCCCGCAGTCGGGCCGGACGCCTCCAGTACCTCGGCGCGGGTCATCGTCATCTTGACCGGCCTCAAGGACTTTTTCGACAGCACGGCGGCCAGCGGTTCGAGATACGCGGTCAGCTTCCCTCCGAACCCGCCGCCGATCTCCATCGGGACGACCTTCAGCTGCGAGACCGGGATATCCAGCAGGTCTGCTACGGCATCCCGGATGCCGAAGTGCCCCTGGGAGCTGCACCAGATGGTGAGGCGGCCCTCCGGCGACCATGACGCCGTGCCGTTCTGCGGCTCGATGTAGCCCTGGTGCACCGTCTTGGTGCGGAACTCACGCTCGACGATCAGGTCGGCCTCCGCGAACCCGGCTTCGAGGTCGCCCCTGACATGGCGCTCCAGCGTTGCGGCGTTCGGCGAGTCGATCTCCGAGCCGGGAACGCCGTTGGAGGGGTCGTCCCACCCCTCGTGGAGGACGGGCGCGCCCGGCGCGACGGCGTCCTCGACGTTCGTGACGGACGGCAGAGGCTCGTAGGTCACGTCGATGAGCGTGATCGCCTCCTCGGCGACGTGGGGGCTGCTGGCGGCCACCGCTGCGACCGGATGGCCTTTGTACAGGACCTTGCCCTGGGCGAGGATGGCGTCCGTCCTGTTGCCGCTCCCGCGCTGCATCGGGCCTGCGGGCGACAGATCGTTCCCGGTAATCACCGCGTGAACGCCGGGGAGACTCTCGGCGCGGCTCGTGTCGATCGACACCACCCGCGCGTGGGCGTGTGGGCTGCGAAGCACCTTGCCGTGGAGCAGTCCGTTCAGGTCGATGTCCGCGCCGAACAGCGCCTGCCCCGTGACCTTCTCGATGCCGTCGTGTCGCACGGGTCGCGTGCCGACGACCTTGAATTTTGTCTCTTCTCTCTCTGTTGTCGTCATGGGTCTCCTGCTAGTTCCGATTCCATATGGTCTTGGCTGAGTAATCCAAGAATACCCTCACCCTAACCCTCTCCCACGATGGGAGAGGGGATTATCGGGGGCGGATTCAATCGGTGATTTTCTGATACTGGATGCTATTCCACCCATCTTGTCGGGGCGCTTCTGAGCTGCCCGAAGCCGAGCTCGTCGCAGAGGTTCGAGAAAGCCGTCTGACGAGCGCCCTTCCATTCTAGGTCGTCGAGGCTCTCGGCGAGCGGCACGTCGAGGCGCAGCGTCGCAAGCTCCTTGTACAGGGCGGCGTCGGCCCGATGCTCGGCGAGAGTGCCCGCCATGCTCTTCGCGCCGCGTACTTTCACGTCCCACAGCAGTTCGCTGTCGGGAATGGCCTCGATATTGCCGTACCGGGCCAGCAGGGTGGAGGCGCTCTTCGCGCCCCAACGCGGCACGCCCGGTATCCCGTCCGCGCTGTCGCCGACCAGCGCGAGGTAATCGGGTATCGACTCCGGCGGCACGCCGAACTTCTCTACCACGCCCGCCTCGTTCGTCAGTATCTCCCTGCGCCGGTCGAGGCTCACGATCCTCTCGCCTCGCACCACCTGCATCAGGTCCTTGTCCGGCGAGCAGATGACCACCTGCTCGACACGGGGGTCGTCGGCGAACCGCACCGCGGCGGTCGCTATGGCGTCGTCGGCCTCGAACTCGGTCATGGGCCAGGTGACGATGCCGAGCGCCTCCGTGGCGATCTCTGCGGGGTCGAACTGCGCCAGAAGCTCCTCCGAGGTCCCCTCACCCGTCTTGTACCCATCGAAGAGATCGTTGCGGAACGACTCGATGACGTGGTCGAACGCGACGGCCACGTGCGTCACGTCGTCCTGCCGGAGCAGTGCCAAGAGCGTCTGAAGCAGTCCTCGCAAGGCGCCCACACTCCGACCGTCAGGCGCCGTCGCCGGGAACGCCCCGAAGTGTGCCCGGAAGAGCTCGTACGTTCCGTCTACAAGGTGGACTTTCATGCTTCGAAGTCCCCGATGGAGCGTAGATAACGGGCGTTCTCGGTGATAGCCGCCGCAGGGCCGCCCCGCACCCCGGCCGATGCCTGGTGCACGGTTACGTACCCCTCGTAGCCGATCTCACCCAAGGCGTCCATGATGTGCGGGAAGTCGATTCCCCGCCCGTCCCATATGGGGACCTGGTCGAACTCCACGCGACCGGCGTTCCAGGTGTCGGCGACCGTATCGCCGCCCTGTTTTATCACCTGGTTCTGCAAGTATACGTTCATCAGGTAGGGCTCGAACATCCTGATCGTAGCAGCACCGTAGTCCTCGCCGCATAGCTGCAGGTTCGCAGGCTCGTAGATGATGCCGAAGTTCGGCCGCCGGACTTGCTTGATGACCTCAATCGACCGCTCTGCCATCTCGAAGAGGCTGTTGTGGTGGCTCTGGTGGGCCAGGCGGATACTCCGCTCCGCCGCCTCGTCCGACGCGAGCCGCGCCCATCCGATGTCGTCTTCCGTCTTCATGCAGATGCGGAGCAGGTCGCAGTTGAGGTCTTCAGCGAGATCGAGGTACGGGGTGATGTTCCGCAGGGCGTCCGGGCCGCGCTCGTTGTTCTCCGGTATGGGAAAGTCGCCCGTCGCCATCGACACCGTAAGGCCGAGCGAGTCCAGGAACTCGCGCTTCTCCCGGACGACCACAGACGGCGTGTGCGTTCCCACCTGCGACGCCCTCATGCAGACGGCGTGGAATCCACTGGCCTTTGCCATCCGCGCCATGTCCTCCAGCGACATGGCGGCCTTGCGCTTGTCGGACATGTCCTCGGCAACGCGCATCGAGACGGAGAGCTTCATGGACATAGCGGGCTGGCCTCCTACAGATCCAGCGTGCCTTTGTGGCCGCTACGAATGGCCTCGCACAGCTTCATGGTGATGACCGCGTCTTTCAGGTTCGACCAAGGCGTTCGGTCTTCCAATATGCAGTCGACGAAGTGCTTGACCTCGTTGAAACCGGCGCCTCCGACCGCGTCGAGGTCTAGCGGCTCGTCTATTTGCGCCCCGACCATCCTCGGCTGAATGTCGGGTGTTGAGCGGTACATCTCGACCTTCTTTTCCCTCTTCGTCAGGTCGAGATAGGCCGAAAAGTCCTGCGCATGAATTTCAGCGCGCTGGATGCGTCCCCCGACACCGTACTGGCTCTCGATGGAACCGATTGCGCCGGTGTCGAAGCGGATAACGGCGTTCTGCCTGTGCTCCACGGGTCGGGGGCCGTCCGCAACGACGGAGTATACCTCGGTCGGAACGGAAGCCCTGTCCTCGGAGGGGCCGGCGAACCACCGCAACAGGTCAACGTGGTGGATGGCGTCGGAGATGATCGGCGGCGGCAGCAGCGAGTCGAATCGCTCCGACGTTGCCGAAAGGGCCTTGTTGTATATGGCCCCGCAGTTGACCGTGCCTCCGTGCTCCCGCGCCAGCCGCCGCACTGCCAGCACCTCCGGGAGGTAGCGGCGGTTGAGCGAGACGATGGCCCTCGCGCCGCTCGTGGCCTCGGCGTCGGCCATGTCCTGTGTCTCGGTAGAATCCATGCCCGGCGACTTCTCGACCGAGACGTTGATGTCGCGTTCGAGACAGTCGAGGACGATGGCTTTCAGGTGCGCGGGCATCGTCACGACGTGGACGATGTCGAGGTCTTGCTCATCGAGCATCCTGCGGTAGTCGGAATAGCCGGGGACGGACAGGTGCTGCTCGGCCTCCGCTCGTCGCCCGTCGTCAAGCTCGGCAATGGCGACGAGGCGGACGCGCGGTTCGGCGGCGATCATCTCGAAGTGGCTACGGGCGTGACGACCGCAACCGATCACACCAACGCGCAGATCATCCATGCTCATGCTCCTATTCGATGACGCGAATCACGATCCGAAAGCGCCTCATGCCGCACGAGGCCCGAAGCTCCTCGAAGCTCAGCACCTCGGCGCGCGTCCACTTTTGCCCGTTCTCCAGGGTCTCCCCGACGGTCGGCTCGATACGCCCGTCCTTGCAATAGATCTGTCCGAGTGGAGCCCCGCCTTCGGACACGAGGAACCACGACGCGGATTCGTTCATAGTCTCGACGTTCCCCTTAATCAGGGAGAGGATTCGTACCCTGCATTATGCCATGTAAGGGGAGGAGATTGCATCGATGATTCGTTTGCTGACGCACCGTACGTCCCCCGACTGTACGAACGCCGAAACACCCCTTATCATTACCCTCAGCAATCACGCCTATGCAATACTTTCTAATCCCATGACCTCAAACCCGGACTGGAAGACCGTCGACAAGTGGCTGATGGGCGAGGCGTTTGTCGGCTCACGGCTCGACGAGCACCTCTACGAGATCTGCGAGCGCATCGGTTCGCGCTGGGCGGGCACGCCGGGCGACGTGGCGGCTGCACGGTACATCAAGGGCAGATTCGAGGAGTTTGGTCTGAGCGACCCGCGCTTGGAGGAGTTTGAACTCAAGGCGTGGGACTACTCGGACTGCAAGGGCCGCATCGTGGAGGACGACAAGCCCATCTCGTTAGTTCCCATGATCCACTGTCCTCCGGTAGATATGACCGCGCCTCTCGTAGACGTGGGATTCGGGATGCCGCACGAGATCGAGGCCTGCGCGGACGGCCTTCCGGGCAGCATCGCAGTGGTGCAAAACACGGACGAGCCTTTCAGCGACCGCATTCCCCTGCCGGACCGACTTCGTTCGCTCGCGGAAGCGGGCTGCCTGGCGGCCATCGCGGTTGAGCCGACGGCGGGAGGTCACGTGGAGACCGTTCGCGCCACGGATAAGCGGTGGAACGAGAAGGCGGGCGACGTGCTCCCCCACCCGCTGCCGACGGTGCAGACCCACCGCGAGGACGGCGTCAGGCTTCGAAGGGCGGCCGGCAGGACGTTCGCGCTGCGTATCGAGAGCAGGGCGTTCACAGCGCCGTGCTGGAACACGGTAGCCGACCTTCCCGGTGGTGAATGGCCCGGCGAGTCGCTCGTGTTGGGAGCTCACCAGGACACGTACATGGGATCTCCCGGAGCAGTGGACGACGGCTCCGGTCTGGTCGTTCTGCTGGAGACCATGCGGCTTCTTGCAGACGCTCGGAGGGAGCTTGGCATACCCCCCGGGATGAGCATCCGATTCTGCACGTGGAGCGGCGAGGAGCAGAACCACCAGGGTTCCGCCGCCTACGTCCGGCGGCATTACGGCCCCGAACCTGAACCGAGGTTCGTCGTGAACCTGGACGAGCTATCCGCAGGGCCTATGAAGGGAGTCGTCCTGCAATTTCCCCACCTGAGGGGGCTCGTGCAGACGAAACTGGACGAGATGGACGAGGGGCTAAAGTGCCACGTCATGCCGATGCTCGACCACACGAACGACGGATTCTCGTTCGCCCGAAGCGCAATTCCCTACGCAATCCTCTGGCGCTGGAGGTTCGTCGGACGATATGCCGACACGAACTACCGGGCCGAACCGTGGGACACCGTCGACAAGGTGCGGACGAGGGAGTTGAAGGAGTATGTCGGGTTTTTGGCAAGGTTCCTGCTCCGCCTCTCGCACGTGTCGCCTGCCGACTGGCCTCCCAACCCGGAGACGGTGGAGGGAGTTGAGGCCAAGCTGCAGCGCGAGATCGGAAACGTTGCGCGTACAATGTAACGTGCGACAAAGCAATGAAAGTAACCCATAAGGAGACAACCCTTTGATCTACGACATGCGCACGTACGACATCGCGATGGGCAAGACGCCCGAGTACATGGAGGCCGTTCGAGAGATTGCCCTGCCCGTGCGCGAGACTTACGGCATCAAGCTGGCTGGCTGGTACTACACGGACATCGGCGCGCTGAACAAGGTGGTGCATATTTGGGCCTACCGGGACTTCGCGCACTTCGAGGAGGCGCGGGAGGCCTTCCGAACAGACGAACGTTGGGTGAACGACTATGTACCGCGCGTCAAGGGAATCATCCTGAGGCAGGAGAACCAGATCATGCGCGCCTCGGACTTCTTCGAGTCTATCCTGATGGCATCGGACAAGACCGAGTGCGAGGCGGAGGAAGCGGAACCCGAAGACACAGACTCAGGCACGGACGACGTTGACAAGGCCGAAACGGACTCTGCCGATGCAGAGGAGGCGGATGCAGGCGAGGAAGCAGCGGAGTCGTCTTAGTGTTCAGACTTTGAAGTTCGTCGTATAGAGTGTATGGGCGTGTCCGAGGGGAGTTACCCTCACCCTAGCCCTCTCCCACGACGGGAGAGGGGACTCCATTCAGGTTGCGGATGCGACCTCTCGGAAGCGGCGAATTATCGCTTCATCCTCGCCGTCCATGAGGTTGACCGGGCTGAGACCGACGGCGCGTCCGTGCTCTCCCGGATAGCAGTACACCGGCGGATCGCCCTGCTTCAGGGCCTCTTCTACGTCTGCAATGTTGAGGCCGGAATCGTCTTCCACATAGACGTAGACCCGCGGCGTCGCGGTCTCGAACTCGTCAAGCTCGGGCCTTGCGGGGAAGTACACGGCACGGAGGCCGGGGATGTGTCCGATCTCTGAGGCCATGTTCTCGCACATGGCGATCCAGCGGGCCGATTGGGCGTCATGGTCGGTGTCTACGAAAAGCTGAAGGGCCGTGACCAGTCCGGCTATCTCCTCCTTGCAGACCTTGGCCGTTCGGCCCACCCCTTGGTTCGGCGCGCCGTTCATGGACGCGGCCTCGATGAGGTCGGCCCGTCCGCAGAGGATGCCGGTCGACTGCGGGCCGAGGACGCCCTTGCCGCCGCTGAAGCTGACCAAGTCGGCGCCCATATCGACGTAGCGAGTCAGGTTCTCTGCTGGGGGCAGCATGGCTGCGGCATCAACGATGACGGGCACTCCCCGCTCGTGGGCGATCTCGACTACCCTGGGGAGGGGAATTGAGCCGGTCTGCGGCATCGCGAAGATGTAGGCCACGGCAGCGGTGCGCTCATTGATGGCGGCCTCAAGCTCCCACTCGAACGCGCCGCCCCCGTCGCCGATCTCCACCAGCTTCGCCCCCGCCGCCCGGAAGCAGCGGTCGTACGTCACCCGCTGGAAGCGGTGAATGACGATCTCGTTCTTCATGCCCGTGGTGTCGGGAAGACGGTCGATCTTGGCGGGATCGTCGCCCGCCATGCAGGCAGCAGCCTCGAGCATCATCCCAGCCGCCGAGCCTGCCGTGACCATTCCGGCCTCCGCGCCGGTCAGCCGGGCAATCGTCTCTCCGGCCCGCGCGTTCAGTTCCGCGAGATCGACGAACCACTGCGCCGCCTCGTCCATTGCGTGCCGGACGGGGGGTGGCATGAGGCTACCGCCCACGTTCGTCCGCCAGGATGCGGCGTTGATGATTCTTCGAACACCAAGTCTTTCATAGACGTTTTCGCCGGGCATATCTAACTAGACTCCTTGCGGACAGAATATTTGGGAATGCCTGATACCGGTCTACGCCGCCGGTCTTCCCCAGATGATAACCAACTTCAGAAGGCCGTCGCCGGTGTTGCGGAACCCATGATCGATCCCCGGAGGCACCATTATCGAGTCACCCGCCGCGATGGGCACGTCCTCGCCCTCGACCGACATCACCCCCTCGCCTTCGAGGAAGTAGTAGATCTCCTCCAACTCGTCCTTCCCCTCGTGCGTGTGGTCACCCTCGGTGACACCGGGCTCAAGCTCCCAGACCTCCATGCGAATCGGCAGTTTGCTCTGCTCACGAAACATGCTCCGCCGGAGGATGACCCCCTCGCCCTCATGAATGTTCGGCGTCTCGTGGACGTCCGACATCTCGTTCTGCTTGACGTACATGGCGCTCTCTCGCTTCGCTGAATTTCGCACAGCATTGTACCCGAAACCGCACACCTTGCGTGACTGCCCCGTCGCGGCGAAAATAGCGTACCTGCGCCAACTCACCGAAAGACGTGTGACGTGCCGACACCCGACGACCGTAGCCTCGATTCTTACAACTACGACCTGCCGCAGGAGCTGATCGCCCAAACGCCGATCGAGCCGCGGGACAGTTCCCGCCTCATGGTCGTGGACCGCGCCGAGCGGCGGTTCGAGCACCGCGTCTTCACCGATCTCCTCGAATATCTCCGTCCCGGCGACGTGATTGTGTTCAACGACAGCCGGGTGTTCCCCGCCCGAATGTACGGCGTCCGCACGGACACCGGCGCGAAGATCGAGCTTCTGCTGCTCCAACGTCGCTCTCCCGGAGTCTGGCACACCCTCGCGCGACCGGGACGACGAATGCCCCCCGGCACGACATTCGAGCTGCGCGGAGGCACTGTTGCGGTACAGGGCGAGGTACTGGAAGCCCACGACGACGGATCGCGCACCGTCCGGCTGAGCGACGAGGACCGCCTCGACGAGATCGGCGTCGTCCCGCTGCCTCCCTACATTCAGGAGCCCCTCGAAGACCCGGAGCGGTACCAGACGGTATACGCCCGCGAACGAGGCAGCGTTGCAGCGCCCACGGCTGGCCTGCACGTTACGCCCCGTCTTCTTGAAAAGATCCGTCGACACGGAGTCGAGACCGCATTCGTGACGCTTCACGTCGGCTGGGCCACGTTCCGTCCCGTGCAGGTGGAGGAAATCACCGACCACGAGATGCACGCCGAGTTCTACACCCTCAGCGATGAGAGTACCGAAACAATCAACCGCGCCAAGCGTGAGGGGCGGAGGGTCATCGCCGTGGGAACGACAACCGTCCGGCTGCTGGAGTATGCCGCCACGTTGGGTGGTGAGGGAGGCACGGATACCCTCACCTCGGGTTCGGGCTGGGCCGACATCTTCATCTACCCGGGCTATGAGTTCCGCGTGATCGATGCCCTCGTCACCAACTTCCACCTGCCTCAGTCTACGCTCTTGATGCTCGTCAGCGCCTTCGCGGACCGAGATCTCATGCTCGCGGCGTACCGGGAGGCCGTAAATGAGAGATACCGCTTCTATAGCTTCGGCGACGCTATGTTGATTTTGTAGGGAACTGGGTTGTGTTGACATTCTGTCATTCTGAATGCAGCGAAGCGGAGTGAAGAATCTAGAATCGTCGCGCAGGCGCAGATTTTCAGATTCCTCGCTTCGCTCGGAATGACAAAGACAAGCGGAATAAAGGGAAATGTCAACACGCCCTAGTGAGCCGTCCAGTCCGTTCGTGGTGAGCTTGCCGAACCATGTACGGCGCTTTAACCCTTCGACAGGCTCAGGGTGGAACGGATTTGTCTTTAGACACGCCCTGATGGGTCACACGTCAACAATGAAGGAATTGTTCCTAACCAAGCATGGTCCTCAGAAGCGCCATGCGGACGAACAGCGAATTCTCCGCCTGGCGGTAGTTTGCCAGTCGTGAGTCGCTCACGAGGATGTCGAAGTCGCCGCTGCGCTGCATGGGGTCGAGGATGACGCAGCCGGGCTTGAGCTTGGCCATGAACTCCTCGTCGATACGCAGGTTGAAGGCCCCGCGTGACTTCAGAAGCTGGGCGTGAGCGACCGTGCGAGGACCGTTCAGATAGATGGCATCGGCCTCGGAGAGGGAGTCCATCGTACCCATCTCGAAGGTGACTCCCTGCGCCTCGCACTCGGAGACCACGTCGGGGTCGGCCTGACCGCTGAAGGGGACCTGCGTGACGGTGACGCCCTCGTACATGGCCAGACCCAGTAGCAGGGCGCTGACGTTGCGGTGATCGATCCTTCCGACGACGGCGATGCGCGCTCCGTCGACCGCGCCGATCTCTCGCTTGAGGGTGTACAGATCGGTGAGCGCCTGCGTGGGATGGTCTTCGAGGCTGCCGCCGTTGATGAGCGGCATCGACTGCGCCTCGGCCTCCTCCTCGGCGCGCTCCATGACTCCCTGGTCGCTCGACCGCAGCACGACCATGTCCATGTGCATGGCGGCGAGGTTGGCTATAATGTTCTCGATATAGTCCGGCGTGGTCACGGGGAAGAACTGGGAGGCGTCTTCGGTGAAGTAGGGCGTGCCGCCGAGCAGTCCCATCGCCCGCTCGAACGAGGTGCGGGTCAGAAGACTCGGCTCGTAGAACAGAAGGTAGAGCGAGCGGCCTCGCAGCGGCTGTCCGTTGTCGACCTTCTCTCGAAGGGACTCCGCGAGCGGGATCAACTCCGACTCCACCCAAGCCCTGTCCAGTTGCCCCGTCCTCGTAAGGCGCTCGAACCTGCTCATCGACCATCTTCCTCCGAAATTGCTCATACCAGCCTACCACATGACACACTGCCCCAATCCGTCATTCCTGCGAACGCAGGAATCCAGAGAGTTCGGTCAGCCGAGAATACGTTTCCCCCATGCCCGCCTACAAGACCCCGGATAACCTCGTCGAACTGTTGGGCAAGGTCGTTCGTTCGGCATCTCTGACGAACTACTACCGCCCTCGACTCTCGGGCTCGACCGGGATCGCCACGCTCGACGAGTTCCGCACCATTCCCCCGACCCCCCTTTCGGACTTCCGCGAGCGCGCGCTAAGCGACACCCTTGCGGAGCCGGGGAACGTTGACTGGATCGTGGGAGCGGACGGAGGTCAGTCCCCCACGCGGACGGCGATGGTCGAGAACGCCGACGAGGGCGCGGTCCGGTACGACGTGCTTGCCGACGCCGTCAAGGAACAGGTCTCCCTCGACGCCTCGACCGTGTGCGCCGCCGTCTCGACGCCGGAGGGCAGGTACTTCGCCTCTGAGGTAGCGACGATCCTGATCGCCGCCGGAGCGCACGCCCACGTCTTCACGGACGATGGGCGGCCACGGACGTATGAACGCCTCGATCTGCTGGAGCCGCAGGTCGTGGTCATGCTCTCGCCACGACTGGTGGAAGACCGACTGCCCGCAACGACCAAGCTGGCAATCACCTTTAACCGGGAGCGCCGCATGACGCGGCTTCCGCAGATTGATGTGTACCACGTCGACGGCCTGGGCTTCCTCGGTCACTCCTCCGACCTCGACACCTACACCCTCAACAGCGATGTCTACTACTTCGAGCAGTCGAATGACGGTCGTCTGATAGTCACGCCGATATATGGCCGCGTGCAGCCCGCGCTGAGGGTGCTTACCGAGGACAAGGTCGAGTTTGTCGCGGAGTCGCGCGTGAGGTTTGTGGATGGATGCAGGTAATCCGGAAGGTTGTCTGTCGAAGGGGACACGAGCGTCGAGCGTAGTGATATACTCCCGTTCGGAATAGCACACACTGGGTCGAGGCACGACAGTGGGAAGCGCAAAGTACAGAGTATCCATCGTGGGAGCGGGACGCATTGGCGGTCTGCTCGAGGGGGAGCAGCCGCCAAGCGCGTTTCGCAAGCCGCACAGCCACTTCGCTTCCTACAATGCCGTCGACGAGACCGAGGTCGTGGCCGTCGCGGGGCGGAGCGAGGGCCGCCTGAAGATGTTCACCGAGCGGTACGGGATTACCAACCTCTACACCGACTACCGTGAGATGATCGAGAAAGAACGGCCCGACATCGTCAGCGTGACGACGCAGTCGATACACAAGGCCGAGGTCATCACCTTCGCCGCAGAGCACGGGGTCCGCGGCATCTTCGCGGAAAAGGCCCTGTGCACGTCATTGGAAGAGGCCGACCGGATCCGTGATGCCGTCAACGCGAACGGCGTGGCTTTCAACTTCGGGGCGGAGCGTCGGCACCACGACGGGTTCCAACGGCTCCGAAACGCGATAGCGCAGGGGGACATCGGCGAACCGAAGTACGCCTTCTGCTTCTGGCTCACCGATCTCATGAAGCACCACTCGCACACGATAGACACGTTGGCGTTCCTGCTTGGCGACCCTCAGCCCGTTTGGGCGGAGGGCAAGCTCGTGCTCCACGGCGATCCGCTGGACGACGGCAGTCGCAAAGGCCCCCGCGAGGGCACCGACATGCACCAGCGTCCGCTGCCCCTGCCGACGCTGAGCGTCGAGGAGAACCGGTTCGTGCCCCCCGACGGACTCGACTTCGCCGACCCGCTGCTCGACTTCTCGCGGGTGGGCTACGACGGCGGGGCGGAAGCGGTCTTCATCCCGCTGAGCCGAGCGACCGAGTTCGAGATACACGGAACGGAGGGACGCGCATTCGCATGGGACGACGGCGAGGACATTCGTTTGCGTCGCAAGGCGGGCGGCAGTGACACGCAGGAGAAGCGGTTCGTGCCGTCGGGCGAGAGTCCGACCGTCAACACCATTCGCGACCTCGTCAACGAGCTGGAGACGGGTGAGCGCACGAGCGGCAATATCGACGTAACCCACCGGATATGCGAGGCGGAGTTCGGGCTGGCGTGGTCGCACATGCAGGGGTCGCAGCGCATCGACCTGCCCGTCGAGGGCGAGGGACGCTCGCTCCACATTCCAAACCACTAGGCAAACCAACCAAGAACGGAGAAAAGTACATTGGCAGGCTTCATCACACGACCGGTTGTAACGGGAAGGAAAGGCGTCGTCACGTCGGGACACTACCTGGCGACGGCGGCAGGGTTCCGCATCATGGAGAACGGCGGCAACGCCATCGACGCGGCGGCGGCGATGTGCATCGCGGTCGACCTGATGGAACCGCAGAGCTGCGGCATCGGGGGCGAGGTACCGACGCTCGTCTACTCCGCCGAGGAGGGCAAGGTGTTCGCCATCAGCGGCCTTGGCTGGTCGCCGAAGGCGTTCACGCTCGATTGGTGCAAGGAGAACGACATCGACCTCATACCGGGGGACGGGTACCTGCCCATCACGGTCCCGGCCGTCGTGGGCACGTGGGCCGAGGCCGTCGCGCGGTGGGGGACGAAGAGCTTTTCCGAGATACTCGCGCCCAGCATCGATCTGGCGGAAAACGGGTTCGCAAACTACGAGGGACTGCGAGATTCTCTGGCGGGCGGGTACCGAAAGTTCACGGAGCTGTACCCTTCTACCGGCGAGGTCTATTATCCGAACGGTCAGGTCCCCGAGGTCGGCGACCTGGTACGCAATCCCGACTACGCTGAGATGCTGCGGATCATGTGCCGCGCGGAGGATGCCGCCAAGGGGAAGGGCCGCGTCGCAGGAATAGAGGCTGCGCGTGACGCCTTCTACAAGGGCGAGATAGTGGAACGCATCCTCGAATTCGTCACCAACAATCCCGTTGAGGACGCAACCGGCAAGGCGCACACGGCCCTCCTGTCCTACGACGACATGGCGGAGTGGCAGCCCGTCGTCGAGGAACCGACGATGACGGAGTACCGGGGACTTCAGGTCTACAAGTGCTCAACGTGGACGCAGGGGCCCGTCTTCCTCCAGCAGCTCAACCTGCTGGAGGGGTACGACCTCGCCGCGATGGGGCACAACTCGGCAGAGTACGTCCACACGCTCGTCGAAGCCTCCAAGCTGGCATTCGCCGACCGCGAAGCCTACTACGGCGACCCGGATTTTGACGACGTACCGCTGGACGCGCTGCTCTCCAAGGAGTACGCGGCGGAGCGGCGGTCGCTCATCGGCGATACCGCCTCGATGGAGCAACGTCCCGGCGACATCGGACGTGGCTTCCCCGACTACGTGCTCGAAGACGTGGCGCAGAACAACCGGCGGGCGCTCGGCGTGTCGGAAAGCGAGCTCGTCGACCTCGGGCTCAGTCACGCGCACGTCAGCGACACGACCCACCTCGACGCCATAGACGCGGCGGGCAACATGGTCTCGGCCACGCCCAGCGGCGGATGGATCGGCTCGTCTCCGGTCATCAGGGGGCTGGGACTGTCGTTGGGGACGAGGGGGCAGATGTTCTACCTCAATCCCGACCGTCCGAACGCGCTTGAGCCGCGAAAGCGCCCGCGCGCCACGCTGACCCCGTCCATGGTCACCAAGAACGGCGAGCCGTGGATGGCGTTCGGGACGCCGGGCGGAGACAGCCAGGACCAGATCACGCTCCAGTTCCTCCTGAACTACGTCGACTTCGGCATGAACATGCAGGAGGCGGTCGACGCGCCGACCTTCTACTCGACGCACTTCCCGTCGTCGTTCTACCCGCGAAAGGCGTTCCCCGGCCAGTTCGACATCGAGGATAGGGTGTCGGACGAAGTCGTAAACGAGCTGACCGAACGCGGTCACAGCGTGAACCGCGTCGACCCGTGGAGCAACGGCAAGGTCATGGGCATCCGCTATGACAAGGAGCGAGGCACGATGTACGCGGGTACGTCGCCACGGCGGGAGGTCGCCTACTCGTTCGGGTGGTAGGGCGGCTTCGCATATAGGGTGACCAATAGGGAATCCGTTCACCCTGAGCCTGTCGAAGGGTGGTTCATGGTTCGACAAGCTCACCACGAACGGGGACAGCTAGTCCGCGCCGGTGCCCACGGCCAGCTTGCTGGACGCCGCCTCGATGTCGCGCATGAGCATGTCGTAGGAGTCGGCGAAGGCCTTGACGCCGTCGGCGAGGAGACCGGACGTGACGTCGTCCATGTCGATTCCCGCGTCGCTTAAGCCGGACTGCACCCGCTCCGCCGCCTCTCCCGACTCATCGACCGCGTGTTGGGCGTCGATTCCGCGCTCCATGAGGGTGTCGATAGTCGCGCGCGGCATCGTGTTGACGGTGTCCCTCGCCATGAGGCTGGTCACGTAGAGAAGGTCGTCGTAGGCAGGATTCTTGACGCTGGTGCTCGCCCAGAGCGGACGTTGAGCGCGAGCGCCCCGGCTGCGAAGGGCTGCGAACCGTGGGCTTCCGAACTCCGTGACAAACGTGCGGTAGGCCAGATGCGCGTTGGCGACCGCCGCCCTGCCGAGGAGGGGCTTGAGATCGTCGCGGCCCTCGGCGATCAGGCCGTCGAGGAGGTTGTCGACGGCGGTATCGACGCGGCTCACGAAGAACGACGCGACTGACGACACCGACGATAGATCGCCGCCTCGCTCATTCAGCCGCTCTAGCCCGGAGATGTAGGCGTTGACGACGCTCCTGTGTGAATCGAGGGAGAATATCAGCGTGACGTTGACGTTGATGCCCTCGCCGATCAGCGTCTCGATGGCCGGAATGCCCTCCGGCGTGGCGGGCACCTTTATCATGATGTTAGGACGGTCGATGTCGGAGAAGAGCCGTCGCGCCGCGTGGATGGTGCCATCGGTGTCGTGAGCCAACAG
The DNA here is from genome assembly GCA_009841605.1 of Dehalococcoidia bacterium. Classification (GTDB taxonomy): domain Bacteria; phylum Chloroflexota; class Dehalococcoidia; order Lucifugimonadales; family VXLM01; genus VXLM01. The sequence goes on along the minus strand of VXLM01000112.1, from coordinate 36 downwards.
GGGTCTGACCTCGCACGCGGCGAAGCCGTCCGCGCC